>JBHJOU010000878.1:0-4290 GCA_050329355.1 Rivularia sp. (in: cyanobacteria) | reverse complement strand
TTGCAAGAATTTGTCAAAGCTAGTCCGAATATCACTTATTTATGTCCAGCTTCCGTAGTAAATACAGAGTACCTGGAAAAAGTAGCGACGGTAGAAGTTAAAGTCGCAGGAGAAATTTGTACGATTCGTAGCCATTTAGTAGTAGCTGCTGATGGAGGTAATTCCCGAATTCGTGAAGCTGCGGGGATTAAAACCAGAGGTTGGAAATATTGGCAATCTTGTATTGTAGCATTTGTCAAGCCAGAAAAACCCCACAATCATACAGCTTACGAAAAATTTCAAGCTAGCGGACCATTTGCGATATTACCGCTACCGGGAAACCGTTGTCGAATTGTGTGGACAGCGCCCCACGCAGAAGCAAAAGCCTTGTGTGAACTCGATGAAGAGCAATTTTTGGCGCAATTGCAACAACGTTTTGGCGACCATTTGGGTAAATTGGAATTACTCGGCTCGCGCTTTGTTTTTCAAGTACAGTTAATGCAAAGCGATCGCTATACTTTGCATCGACTCGCCTTAATCGGTGATGCAGCACACAAATGTCATCCCGTAGGTGGACAAGGTTTAAACTTAGGAATTCGCGATGCAGCAGCCTTAGCGGAAGTAATTCAAGAAGCGCATTTGAGTGGTAAAGATATTGGAGATATTAAAGTACTCAAAACCTACGAACATTGGCGTAAACGAGAGAATCTAACAATTTTAGCCTTTACAGATTTCTTAGATAGAGTATTTTCCAATCAGTTCTTACCCGTAGTCATCGCCAGACGCTTTGGTTTATGGATAATGCAGCGCGTACCTTTGATTAGAATATTTAACCTTAAATTAATGATTGGCTTAAAAGGTAGAACCCCAGAATTAGCAAGGGGGGACAAGGGGATGGGGTGATGGGGAGAAATAAATCAGAACTGTCAACTATCAACTGTCAACTGTTTAGTTATTGAAAATTGGAGCAAATTTATGCCTTATGTTGCTGTCAAGGGGGGTGAAAAAGCAATTGAAAATGCTGAAGCACTGCTTAAATTTTTGCGTCGTGGTGATACTGATGTACAAGAACTGAGTTTAGAGCAAATTCAACAGCAGTTGGCTTTGGCTGTTAATCGGGTGATGACAGAAGGTAGCTTGTATGACGAAGAACTTGCAGCTCTTGCGATTAAACAATCTTGGGGAGATTTAGTAGAAGCAATATTTTTATTACGAGCATATCGTACTACCCTTCCTCGGTTATATTACAGCGAACCGATAGATACTGAAAAAATGCGGGTTCGACGGCGGATTAGTGCTATTTTCAAAGATGTACCTGGAGGACAATGTTTGGGACCAACTTTTGATTATGTCCATCGTTTACTAGATTTTAAATTAATGGCAGAAGGGGAGGTTCCGACTGCACCGTTAGAAGAGGTTAATTCCGAATCGATGTCCAGAGTTGTTGATACTTTGAATCAGGAAGGATTGATTGAGGATGGGGAGATTAGGGGACAAGGGGACAAGGAGACAAGGGGACAAGGGGATAATCAATTCGCAATTCCCCAATTCCCAATTCCCAATTCTTCGGAACCTTACGACATTACTCGTGAACCGCTGACTTTCCCGGCTTCTCGCGATGCACGATTGCAAAATTTGGCTCGTGCTGATGAGGGTTTTTTGTTGTCTTTGGCTTATTCTACTCAACGGGGTTATGGAAGAAATCATCCTTTTGCTGGAGAGATTCGCATGGGGGAAGTCGAGGTGGTAATTTGTCCTCCGGAGTTGGGTTTTGATGTGGTTATAGGAGAAATTACTGTTACTGAGGTGCAAATGGTAAATCAGTTTAAAGGTAGCAAGGAGATTCCGGCGCAATTTACTTGTGGTTATGGATTAACTTTTGGCTATAACGAACGCAAAGCAATGTCGATGGCTCTTGTAGATAGAGCGATGCGAGCTTCTGAGTTGGATGAAACCGTAGAAAGTCCGGCTCAAGATATAGAATTTGTCATGTCTCACTCTGACAATGTTGAGGCTCAAGGTTTTGTACAACATTTAAAATTACCGCATTATATCGATTTTCAAGCAGAATTGAATCTGGTGCGAAAAATGCGTCAGGATGCATCGAAGAATAAACAAGATAAAAATATTATCGATAAATTCTCTGAAAAAGATTCTGTTTGTCAAGAGTCTCAGGTTACAAAAAACATGGATATTTCTGAAAATGTTTTATCAACTATCGAATCAGCAAAATGATTTCAGATTTGAATCATATTACTTGATCCAAAAAATAATATAGATAAATACATAGTAAATATTATATAGATAATTTATCCTAAATACGTAATAATATTTCTCCGTATACGTGATGCAAAATTTAACATTATAAATGGTATAATTCGTGAAATTACAGCAAGAAATAAAACAATCTCCCAGATTAAAAAAAACCACAAAAATAGCCATCGAAGGTGCGGACGTACTGACACCATTAGGTTGGGAAAAAAGTACTACAGTTCTGATTGAAGATGGACGTTTTGTGAGTATCAAACGGACTGCTGATACAGATGGATACCAACAAATCAAAGCTCAAGGATTGCGGATGTTTCCGGGTATTGTTGATTTACATGGTGATGCTTTTGAAAGGATGATTTGTCCTCGTCCTGGTGTTAATATTCCTTTACCTATAGCAATGGTAGAAAATGACCGCAATTTATTAGCAGCAGGTATTACAACTTATTTTTGTGCGATTACTGATTCTTACGAACCCGGTTTGCGGAGTCGAGAAACAGCCAGAGAATTAATTGATTTTATCTGGGGAGAAGGACAATCTCTTTTGCGCTGTAATCATCTAATTCATATCCGACACGAACTGACAAATACCAAGGGACATGAAGAATTGTGTAGGTGGTTGGAGCAAAAACGCATTCATTTTTTATCAATAAATGACCATTTACCTCCTTTAGAAGATAGATATAAATGGAGGAGACATATTAGTAGTTTGCGTCAACGGGTGACATTATCAAATCAGGAAATTGTAGAGATGCTCACCGAACTTCAAGAACATCGACAAGAAGGAAGTTTGCAAGTAGAACAACTGGTTGAACTAGCGCATATTTACCGTATTCCCGTCGCTTCTCATGATGACGACTCCCAAGAAAAAGTTGCATTAAGTCAACGTCGGAGAATGGCGATCGCCGAATTTCCAGTTAACGTGGATCTAGCTGCTGAAGAACGTAAATATGGTGCAGCAGTACTAATGGGTGCGCCAAATTTAATCCAAGGTGGTTCTCATATCGGTTGCATGAGTGTTGTGGAAGCAGTCAAAAATGAGGTACTCGATTGTCTTTGTTCCGATTATCATTACCCTTCTTTATTTCATGCTCCATTTAAATTACATTCCTGCGGTTTAATGTCTTTAGAACGGGCATGGGAGCTAATTTCGAGTCGTCCCGCAGCAGCAATTGGACTTGGTAAACAAAAAGGTAAAATTGCCGCCGGATTTGATGCCGATTTTCTTTTAGTTCATCCTAATAATCCTTTACCTTCATCAATTGCATCGGTTTATATTCAAGGGAAAGAAGTTGCAAAGTATTGTTAATATGTCAAAGGTTAGAGGTTAAAGGTTAAAGGTTAAAGGTTAAAGGTTAAAGGTCAAAAATGTAATTACTCTTAACAACTATCAACTAACAACCAACTTCTGTGAACTTTTCTATAAAAAATATAATTAATCTGTTTCACTAATACTTACTTGAACATAATCTATTTTTAATCTATGGTGCATTCCGATAATAATAATAATAATAATAATGCTGAAAGTGGTTTTAATTTCGCTTATTTAGATGAGCAAACTAAACGTTCAATTCGTCGTGCTTTACTGAAAGCTGTTGCAATTCCAGGACATCAAATTCCTTTCTCTTCCCGTGAAATGCCGATGTCTTACGGTTGGGGAACGGGTGGGATACAGATTACTGCTTCGATAATTGGTAAAAATGATGTATTAAAAGTAATCGATCAAGGTGCAGATGATACAACAAATGCGGTTAATATTCGCCGATTTTTTCAGAAAGTTTGCGGGATACAAATAACTGAAAAAACTACTAATGCAACTCTGATTCAAACTCGTCATCGCATTCCCGAAACTCCATTAGAAGAAGGACAAATTATCGTTTACCAAGTACCGACTCCCGAACCTTTACGCTGGTTAGAAGCTTCAGAAGTTGAAACTTCTAAAATGCACGCTTTAGAAGATTACGGTTCGATGTACGTCAAGCTTTACGAAGACATTACCAATTATGGACATATATCTACTTCTTATGACTATCCGGTAATGGT
>JBHJOU010000348.1:0-10321 GCA_050329355.1 Rivularia sp. (in: cyanobacteria) | reverse complement strand
TATGTTTGCCAAGCAGTTATTTATATTCAACAACAGCAACCAGAGCTTTTGCTCGATAAGTACAAAAGTATATCATGGCGTGACAATAGTAATCAATCGCGTTTGAAAGCAAAGTTAATCGAAGCAATTAGTAATGCTCAAGATTGGGAATCCTTAATTGCTCGAATGGAGATATTTATTAAAGCTTTGTTAATACCTTCAGCGATTAACACACCTGTTTTAGTAAAATTACAAGAAAAAATTCGTCAACTTAATCCCGATATTTCCGAGTTAAAGACTTCTGAAAATAAACAAGATGTAACCACAATAGCAAAAGAATCTGAAATTAAGAATATCGCAGCAAAACCGGATGAGAATAATCAAACAAGCTTAAAAGAACATCAATCTGAAAGTCAGCAAAATATAAACTCTGCACCAATTGAATCGTTAAACCCGAAGAATGAGTTAAAAAATGAGTTAAAAACTTCTGAAAATAAACAAGATATATATTCAGATATAAATTTAATAAAAAAACAACTACCTGTTAATAATGAAAATCAACAGCAAACGGGAATCGCAGTTTTACTTTTAGATGTAGAAAACATCCAAATTACAACTGAAACAGAACAGTTTTTAAAAACCATTTCCAATCATCCCATTCAAATCAAAATTGCTTTTGCAAACTGGCAAAGTATGGGTAAAAAAGATATTGAATTTCATCATCGTGGATACAATTTAATTCATGTTCCTCGCGGTAAAGATAATGCTGACGGTAAAATGATTGCTTTTGGTTCACAAATTGATGAATATTACCCGAAAGTCAAGGAAGTTTTGGTTTGTTCCTCAGATACAGTCATGACTAATTTATGTAACCATCTTCAACAAAAAGGATTAACTGTTTATCAAATTAGTCACAAATTGGGCAATTTAACTATATTTAACAGTAAAACAAATGAAACCGAAAACCACATAATATTACCTTCTATAGAACAACTTTTATGTCAAATTAAAGACATAATTAAAGAACAACAATTACAAACATCAAACCAATGGATAAAGCTTGCTCAAATCTGTAAAATCTTTAAAGAAAAGTATAGCTTTGGTATCAATAAAGTCGTATCTCATCACCTTCCCGGTAAAACTGTAAAACATATTTTTGTCGATCAACCTGAATTTGTCATTCACGAAATACCCGAAAATCCAGAAATATATATTACTTTATTCAAGATATCAAGTGAAAATAAACCAGATAATCAAATAGTGACATTTGAGAATAAATCCAGTTTAGAGCAAGCACTGATTAAAATTATTACTCAGATAGTAGGTAAAAACCCAAGTAATTATATTCCTATCCATACTGTAGGAGAAAGATTTTATAAACAGTACGGTAAAGGAATTACCAAAATACTCAAAGAATTAAACCTGAGTCGTAATTTTGTCAACTTCTTACAGTCGTGTAACTTGGTCGAAATCAAGAAAACAGGTAATATATGGCAAGTAGCTCTAAAATAATCAGCAAGAGTTAAGAGTTAGTAGTTAGGAGTTAGGAGTTAGGAGTTAGGAGTTATGAATTTTAATTTTCAACCTTTAACCTTAGACCTTTAACCTTTAACCTTTAACCTTTAACCTTTAACCTTATCCCCCATCTTCTGAGAAAATTTAACCGAAAAATCACTATCTACTGCTTAGGAGTGACTTGAAAATTTAGCAAAAAAAGGCAGAATTTACAGACAGATAAGCTGTTATTGCCTCTTTCTTCAATCAAAATGAGAATTGCTTACGTTCACTTCTATGTCGAAGATGCCACAATTTGGCGTGATTGGTTTGTGCATCATCTTGGTTTTGAAAAATTAGACGATGATGTTGTTATCCCCAGCTTCCCCGGTAGAGGAGATACACCTTCTCATACCCGCACGGAAGTAGTTAAAAGCGGCTCAGTTTGCCTTGTGCTGTCTTCAGCAATATCATCTATTAGCCCAGTAGCTGAATACCTCACTCAACATCCACCCGGTGTGGTAGATGTCGCTTTTGAAGTGGAAAATTTATCCGCGATCATAACGCTAGCGAAAGCTTATGGAACAAAAATCATACAACAACCCATCCTCCAGCTGCCAAAAGATAAACAAAAAAATCCAATTTACACTAAGCAAGCGAAAATAGTTGCTTGGGGAGGACTTACTCATACTTTATTGGAACAACAATTAAAAGAGAATGCAATCGAAAATTATTCATCCCCTTGTTCCATTCAAGCAATAGATCACCTTGTACTCAATGTAGCGGTAGGTGATTTAAAAGCTGCTGTTAGTTGGTATGAGAATATTTTGGGTTTTCGCCCCCAACAAAAATTTAACATTCAAACCGAATATTCTGCATTGCACAGCCAAGTAATGGTTTCTCCTGATGGAAGTGTACAATTACCAATTAACGAACCTGCAACTCCCAATTCCCAAATTCAAGAATTTCTCAACGCTAACCGAGGAGCAGGAATTCAACATATTGCTTTAAAAACCAGGGATATTATCAGTAGTATCGCCCAATTCCGCGCCCGTGGCTTGTCTTTTCTGCCTATTTCTCAAAGCTACTATTCCCAGTTACAGCAGCGAGCAAATTTACCTCTGAAATCAAATGAACTAGTAAGTATCGCCAAACAAGAAATTTTGGTAGATTGGAAGGAAGATTTTCCCAATGCTTTACTCTTACAAATTTTTACACGACCGATTTTTGCTCAACCTACCTTTTTCTTTGAGTTTATCGAGCGTCGAGAATGCGCTCAAGGTTTTGGAGAAGGTAACTTTCGCGCTTTATTTGAAGCAATGGAACTCGAACAAATTAAACGTGGAAGTTTACAAATAGGAGATAAAAAAGTGAGTAAGGAATAGAGTTTGTTCTAAGCTAAAATTTAAATAGATAAGTATATACACTTGTAGACAAACTCATATATAGGAATCCTACTTGAAAATTGAAAAAACTCAGTACACCTTAATCCAATACAGTTCAGTTAAGGATATAAATTAATTACCGCAAACAAAACAGATCGACTTTTTTGGAGGGGGTTTGGGGGAGAATCCCCCAATTTTGGTTCTCAATAAATTGATTGACGGACAACCTTAACTGAACCATATTGCACCTTAATCTTCTAGAATCATCAAAGTAAGACAGCCTCCCTATACAAATAAATTCAAAAATCAAACCGGATTCCTATATCTACAAGTGCAGTAGCAAATACAAGTAATTTAAAATAAATTCGGGAAATAAAAAATGATTGTAGTCATGAAAGTCGGTTCCCCAGAAGCGGAAATACAACGCATTAATCAAGAAATGATTAATTGGGGGCTAACACCAGAGAAAATAGTTGGTCAACATAAGGTAGTAATTGGTTTAGTTGGAGAAACAGCAAATTTAGATCCATTGCAAATTCAGGAAATAAGTCCTTGGATTGAACAAGTATTGCGGGTAGAAAAGCCTTACAAACGTGCTAGTCGTCAGTTTCGACATGGTGAGGCTTCAGGGATTATAGTTAATACAAACGATGGTGAAGTTACATTTGGTGAAAATTATCCTTTAGTAGTAATTGCCGGTCCTTGTTCGGTAGAAAATGAAGAAATGATTGTAGAAACCGCACAACGTGTTAAAGCTGCTGGAGCCAAGTTTCTGCGTGGTGGTGCTTACAAACCCCGGACTTCACCTTATGCTTTCCAAGGACATGGTGAAAGCGCGTTAGAATTATTAGCAAAAGCCAGAGAAGTCAGCGGATTAGGAATTATTACCGAAGTCATGGATGCTGCTGATTTGGACAAAATTGTCGAAGTCGCCGATATTGTGCAAGTGGGTGCGAGAAATATGCAGAATTTCTCATTGTTAAAAAAAGTTGGAGCGCAACCCAAACCCGTTTTACTCAAACGGGGAATTTCCGCGACTATTGAAGAATGGTTGATGGCTGCTGAATATGTACTTGCTTCGGGGAATTCTAACGTAATTTTATGCGAACGGGGTATTCGTTCCTTCGACCGTCAGTATACTCGTAATACCTTGGATTTATCAGTAATACCCGTGTTGCGACAGCTCACTCATTTACCGATTATGATTGACCCTTCACATGGTACTGGTTTATCAGAATTTGTTCCTTCCATGTCCATGGCTGCTATAGCCGCTGGATGCGATTCTTTAATGATAGAAGTTCATCCCAACCCCGCGAAAGCTTTATCTGATGGACCTCAATCCCTGACACCAGAA
This sequence comes from Rivularia sp. (in: cyanobacteria), assembly GCA_050329355.1. Classification (GTDB taxonomy): domain Bacteria; phylum Cyanobacteriota; class Cyanobacteriia; order Cyanobacteriales; family Nostocaceae; genus Rivularia. The sequence goes on along the minus strand of JBHJOU010000348.1, from coordinate 6,109 downwards.
CGTTTTGACCGTTTGATGCAAGAATTAGCAGTAATTGGTAAAGCCGTCGGACGTTGGGAACAAGCAGTTGCGATCGCCTGACGGAGGGGGGACAAGGAGACAAGGAGACAAGGAGACAAGGGGATGGGGAGACAAGGAGAAATAAAGAATAACTGTCAACTGTCAACTAACTCCTAACTCCTAACTCCTCACTCCTAACTCTTATTTACCGTCTTCTGCGACTGCGAGTTCCTGAACTTCGAGAACGAGTTCCGCTACCAAAACTACTGTTGGATGGATTCTTTCTTGTTGATCCGGATTTACCGGATTGTTTCAACGTACTGCTGCCAAAACCGGAACCAGTAGCACGGCTGTTACCAGTATTTGTATTGGGGGTGGTGCGTCTGATAGTTGAAGTTCCAGGAGTTGTTCTTCTAACGTTTCCTGTAGTGCGGAAAGTAGTACGGTTTCTAACTGCTGCTGGTGGTTCGTTATAACGCTGACGATATCTATCAACTGCGACATCATAGCTGTTACCATATCCACCAAAGCCAGTATATACAGACCTTCCTGGTTGATACGCAGGTGGTACATAATACTGGGGTCTAAATAATAAACTACCAATTGCTTGACCGGCAACTGCACCAGCAAATGGAGCCCAAAAGCCGTTATTTCGCTGAACTACAACAGTTTCTTGTCGTCCAGTTTGGGGATCGGTTTTTGTTTCGGTAACATTTTGAACATATTCAATTTTAAAATCTGGTGTTAAATAAAGTGCAGGCTCTCCATTTTCTACTTTTAGGTAGCTAGCTTTACCTTCCTTAATTTGCTCTTCAGTAAGCCGTGCCATTTGCAATTTATCAGTTTTAAAAGTGGGCTTAGGACTATTTAACAAAAATAGTGTATACTCTCCATCAGCATCGTTGTAACTAGCTTGCTGTACGGGATATTCACCATCATTAATTTTAGTGTTAGTCGGGGTTTGGCTTACATTTGTGGCTTGTGGAATATTTTGGTTACTTTGGCTAGTACCACCACAAGCAACTGTTGTAAAGCACAAACTGAATGCTAAGAAAACAGCTGTAAACTTACGCAAAATTTTCATATCCATATACTTTTATTCTATCTTTGAGCTTAACAACTTCTTTATTGGCTTGAGAGGTACGGAGAACCGTCTTTTTATAAAGGAATTAATTCGTGATAATGCTGTAATAATTGGTCGTTAGTCAGTTCATCACCTAACTGTGCGGGTGAAAAATGTACTTGAACTGCTCGTATTTTATGTTTATAATGTAAATCAATAAAAGCTTTCAAACCTTCTTGAAGATCGGCAATATTTGACAAATCATCTTCTAATTCCGGTACTTCTCCTTCATAAGCCGCTGTAATCATCACCACTACATTACGAGTTACAGGAACGGTAAAAGATTCATCGACATCAGAATAATTCGACGGTGCTTCACTTAAATAACGTTGTGCCGAATCGGTAAATAATTCTTGAAAATAGTCTCCTGCATCACCTTCTTCCCAAAAAACATCACCTTCATTAGCAGCAGACATCCAATATTCATCGTATTGTAATAAGGTTTCGCAGATTGTAACTAATTGTTCTCCCAAAACCTCCATATCACCTTCAGCATCAACTGCTTCTCTAGCGCTACGATTTAATACTCCTAAAATAGGTGCGACTTCCGAACCACTTAGGTGTAACATGATACGACAAACTACATATCTGGTACGACCCATCATTTTATTAAACATACTTTTTGCTCCTTGATTCCCGTTTCTTTGAATAAATAATCTTATGGTTTGAACTAAGCATCGGGCAATATGTATTATTTAGGCATTGGTGATTGTGCATTCATTTTTTTATATTTATTTTATATTTGTTTTATTTTTATTTAAAATTTATTTAAAATTTATTTAATAAATCTATTACTTGACTTCTAAAGATTTAAAATAATCAAAAAATCATATCTTTGATAATCTCAGATTAATTAATTATTGAAAATATTTTTATAATTTTATAAGTGTTCTCCATTACAACTTAAACAACCATGCAAAATAAATCATCACTAAATCATCAGTATAAACTATAAAAGATTTAACTTAGATATCTTGGATATCTATATCTTTAGGTCTATATCCTTATATATATCTTTTGGTGTAATGCTCCATTTAATAATCAAGTAAGATAGTGAAAACCTTTAAAAAAATCCGCGCTTGCATTTATTGATGGTTGTCTGGATTGAGAAAGTTCGCTCAATTCGTCTTCATCTAAATCAGTTTCAATTTGAGGATGGTCAATTAATCTTTTGCCAAAATGGGGACTATCATAAACAGTCAAATTTTTGGCGCTAGAATTTGTTAAAATTGTTTGCGTAGGGGCTTGAAAAAAGTTTAATTTTGCGGCAATTCCTAAAATTTTTGTCACACCTTTGATATAATCTGCATTTTCCCTTGTTTTATCCAATCGAGTAATTAATTGTTGCATCCGTTGAATAGTAATTAGCTGTCCATGTTCCTCTTGACTGGCAATCATTTCTATCGCTAGATATATATTTTTGTGAGTTGCAGCAGCATCTCTAAAAGGAAGAATTGCCATATAAGCAATAGGAAATAAACTTTCGTCGCTGTCTGCACGGAAAGTAAAAACAGTACGACGACGGCCAATTTCCATGCTAGGAGGTTGATGTAATCCTTGATATTTTTGAGTTATTTGAAAATAGGCACCGGCTAAAGCGAAATTTGCTTCTGGATCTAAAGGTCTATCTACAATAATACGAATAGTTGGTGGAGTTTCGTTGAAAAATTCTCCCGAATCTTCCGCAGTTAAGTAATGAATAATAGAGCGATCGCCTTTTTGACTCAAATCCACCCATTCACAAATCAACATATCCGTTTTCAACCCAAAGCGAGAAGTACCGTAAAGTTTTGCTCCGGTTAAAGTTGCTCCAGTTAAATCAGCACCCACCCATTCAGCTTGAATTAATTTTGCTTCACTTAAATCGGTGTGTACCAAACTGGTATTAGTCAAATTAGCATTGCTTAAATCGGCTCCAGCCAAATTTGCACCGCTTAATTTTGCACCGCTTAAATCAGTCCAAGAAAGATTTGCACCTCTTAAATCAGCCCAGCGAAGATTTGCATCGCTAAGATTAGCACCAAATAGGTTAGCACGAAACATATTCACCTGACGAAGTTCGGCTTCTCGTAAATTAGCACCGCTTAAATCAGCACGAACTAAATCGGTATTATTTAAAGTAGCTCGCTCCAGATTCGCTGCAACTAAAGACGCACCTCTCAAACAAGCTTGATTCAAATTCGCATCACGTAAAATAGCGTGACGGAGTGTCGCTTCCCGTAAATCAGCATTACTTAAATTTGCTTCTAATAAATTAGCACGAGTGAAATCAGCGCGAATTAATTCACTTTGGATCAAAGAAGCTCTCACCAATTGAGCATGACTCAAATTAGCTCGAATTAAATTAGCCACATTCAAACTCGCGTGGGTAAGATTAGCTCCTTCAAGATGAGCGCCACTAAGTCTTGCTACATTCAGTTGAGCATAGCTAAAATTAGCCTTAGTTAAATTAGCGCCGCTAAAATTTACAACGCTTAAATTACCATGGCTAAAATCAACACCACTAAGTTTTACTCCACATAAATTAGCTTCGGGAAGTTGAATATTTCTAAAATCCGTACATCCCGAATGGTATTTTTCCAATAATTCATCTACAGTCATCGATGCAACCTCTGATTTTATTTAATAATTGGGAATGGGTAATGGATAATTGGTAATGGGTAATGGGTAATGGGTAATGGGTAATGGGGAATTGGTAATTAAACTCCTAACTCCTAACTCCTAACTCCTAACTCCTAACTCCTAACTCCTAACTCCTTTAATCCAAAATCCAAAATCTAAAATCTAAAATAAAATAACCTTTCTCCTAAAAATTAAGTATGATAATCGGTATTATTGGTCTCGGATTAATCGGTGGTTCTTTAGGTTTAGACTTAAAAAAGCAAGGACATCACGTTTTAGGAGTTACTCGCCGTGAGTCAACTACTCAAAGAGCAATTTCTTTAGGGGTTGTTTCCCAAGCGTCAGTCAATATGAACTTGCTATCAGAAGCACAAGTTGTATTTATTTGTACACCTCTGGGACTTATTATTCCCACACTTGAGCAATTGATTGCTTATTTGCCAAATTCTTGTGTCATAACTGATGTTGGTTCGGTGAAAACCCCTATTGTAAAAGCGATTGCACCTGTATGGGAAAATTTTGTCGGCGGACATCCAATGGCGGGTAGTATTGATTCAGGTATAGAAGCTGCCCGTCCAAAATTATTTACCGATAAACCTTACGTACTTACACCTATCAATACAACTCCAACCAGCGCGATCGCAATTATTGAAGATTTGATCGGTCAACTTGGTGTTAATATTCATTACTGTTCCCCAGAAGAACATGATAAAGCAGTTAGCTTGATTTCTCATTTACCCGTAATGGTGAGTGCTTCCTTAATTGCAGCTTGCGAAAAAGAAGCCGATTCTCAAGTTCATCAATTAGCTCAAAAGTTTGCCAGTTCAGGTTTTCGCGATACATCTCGTGTGGGTGGAGGAAATCCGGAATTGGGAGTAATGATGGCAAAATACAATCGAGAAGCATTACTAATGTCGCTGCAAAAGTATCGCTCGAATTTAGATCAATTAGTTAATTTGATTGAACGAGAAGATTGGGTAAGTTTAGAGCAAATATTGCATTCAACTCAGCAAGCGCGGAGTAAGTTTGTTAAAGATTGATCTATTCCTATAGATAGGTTACAAAAATAAATAGCATCATCATGAAACAGATTATCAGAAAAGCAGTCACCCTACTTACGGTATACTATGCCTACATGGTAGAATACCGCGCCGAACTAATTTTATGGGTTTTGACGGGTTCACTGCCTATAATCATGATGGGAGTTTGGACAGAAGCTGCCCAAGAAGGACAATTTGGTTTATCTCCAACAGAATTTGCGCGTTATTTTCTAACTGTATTTTTAGTTAGACAATTAACAGTGGTTTGGGTAATTTGGGAATTTGAAAAAGAAGTTGTAGAAGGTAAACTTTCACCCCGTTTGTTACAACCTTTAGATCCAGTATGGCATCATGTAACATCTCACCTTGGAGAAAGAGTTGCTCGAATACCCTTTGCAATGTGTTTGATATTACTATTTTTCGCTCTTTATCCTCAAGCTTTTTGGATACCAAGTTTCACTCAAGTAGTATTGTTTATTTTAGCTTCAGCAATGGCTTTTGCACTGCGTTTTGTGATTCAATACACCTTTGCCATGTTCGCATTTTGGACAGAAAGAGCATATGCTTTACATGATTTTTGGTTTCTATTCTATCTATTTTTATCGGGAACTATAGCACCCTTAGAAGTATTTCCCGAACAAATTAGACAGATAGTATTACTAACACCATTCCCTTATTTAATTGACTTTCCCGTGAGTATTTTAGTAGGTTTACCAACTAATATCCCCAGAGGATTTTTAGCAACCACAGGCTGGTTTTTACTATTTCTAGGAATAAATCGGATTATGTGGAGACAAGGATTGAAAAAGTATTCCGGAATGGGAGCGTGAGGGGAGATAGGGGGACAAGGGGATGGGAGGATGGGGAGACAAGGGGATGGGGAGATGGGGAGAAGCACCAGAGTTATAACTTTTGACCTTTATTTGACCTTTGACCTTTGACCTTTGACCTTTAACTTTTATTTTACCTTTGACATGATAAAACTTTCTATCGTCTGATTAAAAGATTCCGGTTGAGTCATAAAACACCAATGATTTCCGGGTAATTGGGATATTTGTAAGTTTTTTAAATAAGTTTTGTAAGGCTTTAATTGCCAATTTTGACGATTTACGCCTTTTTGTGGTTGTACAAATAGAGTTGGAATATTCACTGATTCCGTTAATCCGGGTACCCGCATAACTTGCTCAAAAATACCGTCTCGTGCAGCTATAGTAAACTTACTACCCCAATTACCATCTACTTTTTGTTCAATGCTGGCTTGAAAAACTTGTTTTTGTAAAGTTGTCCAATCTTGATATTGATTTAACTGACGTGCTTGTTTTTC
>JBHJOU010000956.1:0-3893 GCA_050329355.1 Rivularia sp. (in: cyanobacteria) | reverse complement strand
AATGTTTTAGAATATTTTCACGCCAATAGCTTTAATGTTAGTGAACCTTTATTTAATCGCGATATTAGCTTTTACGTTTTTTCCTTACCAATTTGGGAACTTCTACAATTTTGGTTATTGGGACTATTTTTATTGGGTATAGCTGCGGTAGGGTTGACTTATTTACGTTCTGCAAACAGTTTGAGTGAAGGTAAGTTTCCCGGTTTTACCTTACAGCAAAGAGTTCATCTCAACGGTTTGGGTTGCTTGGTAATGTTAACTGTAGCTTTACGTTACTGGTTATTACGCTATCAACTTTTGTATTCCAAATTAGGGGTAAACTACGGCGCTAGCTATACAGATGTGAACGTATTGCTACCTATTTATACCAGCTTAAGTATTTTAGCTATCGGGATTGCAGCTTACCTGATGCTGCGAACTTTAACTTTATCTAAAAGAAGAAAAAAAAGTTTAAGAAATATCCCTTATCCACGTGAGTTAGTTTACATATCGGGATTATTTCTTCTACTCGCAACTGTTGCTGTGAGTTTACTACCTACAGTAGTACAAAAATTAGTCGTACAGCCAAACGAAATCACCCGCGAACAGCCTTATATAGAACGTACAATCAAACTTACCCGCGAAGCATTTAATTTAAATAGTATCGATGCAACTACTTTTAATCCTCAAAATAATCTTACAGGATCTGACTTACAAGAAAATGACCTAACCATTGGCAATATTCGTTTGTGGGATACACGTCCACTTTTACAAAGTAACCGTCAATTACAACAAATTCGACCTTATTATAAGTTCCCAGATGCAGATATTGACCGTTATACTCTCAAACGCAGTCTTAATTCCCAAGCTTCTTTTAAACAACAAACTATCATTGCTGCAAGAGAACTCGACTACAACGACGTTCCCGATGCAGCCAAAACTTGGGTAAACAAGCATTTAGTTTATACTCATGGTTACGGGTTTACTCTGAGTCCGGTAAACCAAGTCGCTCCTGGTGGATTACCTTACTATTACGTTAAAGATATTGGTGTTGAAGATTCGGGGAATCAAGGTTCTTTATCCATATCAAATCCAGAAATTCGTGCCAGTATTCCCATTGGGAATCCGCGAATTTATTATGGAGAACTTACCAATACCTATGTAATGACGGGTACAAAAACTCAAGAGTTTGATTATCCCAGTGGAAATGCCAACGAATTTAATGTTTATGACGGAAGCGGTGGAATTCCGATTGGCTCACCTTTACGACGCTTGCTGTTTGCACAGTATCTGAAAGATTGGCAGATGTTGCTAACCCGCAATTTTAAGTCAGAGACTAAGGTACTTTTTCGCCGTAATATTAGACAAAGAATACGCACAATAGCTCCTTTTTTACGTTTTGATCGCGATCCTTATTTAGTCGCAGCAGATGGTAAAGGAACAACTATCGACGGTCAACCAACATATCTTTATTGGATAATTGATGCTTACACTACCAGTAACCACTATCCTTATTCTGACCCCGGTAAAAATCAATTTAATTATATTCGCAATTCAGTCAAAATAGTTGTTGATGCTTACAACGGTGATGTGAATTTTTACATTGCCGACTCTACAGACCCGATTATTAATACATTACAGGCTATCTTCCCATCCATGTTCAAACCTTTATCCGAAATGCCTGTAACTCTTCGTAGTCATATTCGCTACCCATTAGACTACTTTAGCATTCAATCGGAACGCTTGCTTGCTTATCATATGACCGACTCCCAGGTATTTTATAACCGAGAAGATTTATGGCAGATTCCCACAGAAACTTACGGTACAGAACAGCAGCAGGTACAACCCTATTATTTAATTACAAAACTGCCTACCGCTCAAAATGAAGAATTTATTTTACTACTTCCTTTTACTCCCACCCAACGACGAAACTTAATTGCTTGGTTAGCTGCGCGTTCTGATGGTAGCCAATATGGTAGATTATTACTTTACGAATTCCCCAAGCAGCAATTAGTTTACGGGCCGCAGCAAATAGAAGCTTTAATTAACCAAAATCCAGAAATCTCTCAACAGATTACCTTATGGAATCGTGAAGGTTCACGGGTAATTCAAGGTAATTTATTAGTCATACCCATCGAACAATCGCTTCTTTACGTTGAACCAGTCTATTTGGAAGCCGAGGAAAATAGTTTACCGACTTTAGTGCGGGTAATTGTTGCTTACGATAACCAAATTGTCATGGAAGAAACTTTAGAAGAGGCTTTAGGCGCGATTTTTGACGTAACCGAAATTAGAACCCCGCCTTTTACTCCTCAAGCACCACAACAGCTACCCGTCCCAGAGTAAATCTATTAGCACATTTAATTCAAATCGCACTATTAATTGACCAATAATTTACAAAAATTTTTATATATGACAGGTTGTCATATTTGGACGTAATTTTATTTAGAATGGAAGAAAGATAAATTTTAGACTGTTATTGGGAGAAAGCAATGAGATTGATTGCGTCCACTTTAAGACGTTTGGGTTTAGCCGCGTTGACTATGTTATTAGTTGTCAGCAGCTTCGCGGCTTTTGCTCCTAGTGCTGCGGCTGAAACCTATACTGTTAAATTAGGTAGCGATAAAGGAATGTTGGCATTTGAACCAGCTAAGTTATCAGTTCAACCCGGTGATACCATTAAATGGGTGAACAATAAAGTTCCTCCACATAACGTGGTATTTGATACTGCTCAAAACCCTGCGAAAAGTGCGGACTTAGCTAAAACCTTATCTCACAAGCAGTTAGTAATGAGTCCAGGGCAAGAATTCACAACCACCATTCCAGCAGATGCACCTGCTGGCGAGTATACTTTCTACTGTGAACCTCACCGTGGTGCTGGTATGGTTGGCAAAGTGATTGTCGAAGGCTAATAATTAATTATTAACTCAAAGATTTAATCGCTCAGAAGTTCGGTTAATAAGTCGGGTTTTGATCAAAATTTGTCTAATCTTACAGATACTTATGTTAAAAACCCGACTTCTATTACCAACTAAAGTTAAATTAGTTACCGCTTATTTTTATCTACTTTGACAAAAATGTACAGACGGGGCGTATTGCTACGTCTTTTACTACAACCATTAAGACGATTGCTACTTTGCTTACTTTGAACCGGATCTTTGTTCCTTAACTTCACGTAACCGCTGGATTAGCTTTTTAGCTGAGTCAGATGCTGTTGTGGCATTTTCTTCTGAAACAGAATCCTCTTTACCATTTACAAGTCGATTTGCAAGTGATGGTTTAGAAGTAGCTTGAGGTGCAGGCTCTTGAATATTAACTCGTGCTTGGGATGTAGGTTTCGTTGGTACGCTTGGGACTTGTTGATTATTTCTAAGCCGTACTTCCACCGCTTTGCGATCGTTATTCTCAGATGCAGAAGTAGGTTTGTTAGTTCTGATTTCAGCTTGCGGTTTAGATGTAACTGGTGCTGGAGTTGCACTAGGAACCACTACAGCCCTGCGATTTGGTTGTGCATCAACTTTAACCGGAACCGAACTTCTAGATATATTTTCAACTTGAGATGAATTTTGATTTACTTGCACTTCACCTTGTTTAGATGAACGCAAACTATCAACTAATTTGTCCTGGGGCTTAGAAAATTCCACAGTCCGAGCAGTATCAGTCACATCTGATTTAAAATCAAGGGTAAATGCGTATACTTTGGCTTTGCCATTTCTACGGATGGGATTTTCCTTGAAATAATTGCGGAAATAATTTCTGGTTTCTTTCTGAAGCTCTGAGGAAACTGAGCGATCAACAAATTTTAAATAATCTGCTTTGCCTTCAGAATCAATAACTAAGGTACCCTCGATTTTACCTTCTTTTCCAGGTTTGGTTTTAATTACCTCAGAAATTGGCTGTTTAATTTCAGAGTT
>JBHJOU010000166.1:0-10133 GCA_050329355.1 Rivularia sp. (in: cyanobacteria) | reverse complement strand
AATGTTTTCGGGTCGCTGAGAATGCTAAGTATTAACTGTGGTGTTTTTTGCGCTGCTTCGGTTTTAAAATTAGCTGGATTGCAAGCAGTAACCAACAGTGCTGTGATAGTTGCCAGAATCATTGGTAAACGCAAACGGCGAAATTTGGGGAAAATAGAAATAATTTTGAGCATTTAGTGTAGATATACGAATAATTGTGATTAGATTGTGATTTTAACTAACTGAGTATGATTTTGTGTCTAATTGAAGTTGTTCTTGGTATTTTGTAAAATATCTATAACTTTACTTACCCAATTTTTTCGATAAATAATAAATGCGATCGCCCTTTTCTCGGAGATAATGTAAGCTAAACACCGAAAGACCCTTACAATGATTCAGGCACAGCAAGCCAGGAAAACAGTATATGCGAGTAAGACAGGAAACCTTTGATACTTATTGGCGATTCGCTACCCTGCGTCAGGAAGTATTTTTTAACAAATTGAAAAACGTACCACCACCTTGGACAAGTGACCCTATTCTTAATACTTATAAATTTTGTAACGCTTATCGAGTGAGTGACCGTGTTTCCCAATATCTGATTAAAAATGTAATTTACGATGAGAATAGGAGTAAGAATGAAGAAGAAGTCCTTTTGAGAATATTGCTATTCAAAATTTTCAACAAAATAGAAACTTGGAAATATTTAGAAAACAGGATAGGAGATTATATTACATTATCTAATTTTGATTTTAACCTATATTCAAAAATATTAGAAGAGGCGATGAATTCGGGATATGCCATTTATACTAGTGCATATATGTCTTGTGCCAGTAAAGAGTTTGGGTATGAAAAGAAGCATCAGAATCATCTGGCATTAATTCAAAAAATGATTGTTAAAGATAAAGTAATTACTCGCATTGTCAAAGCCAAAACACTTGAAGGAGTTTTTTCTATTATTCAAGAATATCCGCTACTTGGTAAATTTATGGCTTACCAATTAGCAACAGATATTAACTATAGTGAAATTGTAGACTTTGACGATAATAGCTTTACCATAGCAGGTCCTGGTGCTGAACGTGGTATCGACAAATGCTTCCTTGATACTGGTGATAAAACTTACAGTGATATTATTCATTGGATGACTGAAAATCAAGAACAAGAATTTCAACGTTTGGGCTTGAATTTCCAATCACTCTGGGGTCGTCCGTTACAGGCTATAGACTGTCAAAATCTTTTTTGTGAAACAGATAAATATTGCCGAGAAGCATTTCCTAATTTAAAAAGCAATCGTAAAAAGATAAAATCAAAGTTTACTGCAACACCTCAACCAATAGATTATTTTTATCCGCCAAAATGGCGTATAAACGATAAAGTCAAAAAAACTTTAGCCCAAAGACTACCAAATTCAGAGCCTCAAAAGCAGCAAATTATTGAGTTAAAATTTACTCCGAAACAGCGAAACACTAAGAAGACTAAGCCAGAGAATGAGAGCAATTATCAACAATTATCTTTGGAAGATACGATAATTGATAATTTATTAGCTCCTATAGGGAACAACACTCATCAGATTGCAGACAATATATCAACACTAAAGAAAAAAAATCAGCAAGAAACTCAGTCTGAGCATAAAAAGAATAAAAACCCGAAGAAAGCACAAAATATAATAAAGGCAGAACAATCTCAGCAATTGTGTCTATTCTAATTAAAGCGATTATTTCTTAATTAAGATAACTTCTGACTTATAAATTTTATTAGTATGGAAAAATATGCTTGTATCGATGGAGATTACCGCTACATATTGGGGCGAAAATGGGACGCAAAAAAACCGCAGGTTACTTTTGTGATGCTTAACCCAAGTACTGCCGATGCTCAACAAGATGATCGTACACTCAATAGATGTATTAAATTCGCACAATCTTGGGATTATGGCTCTCTTGAAGTAGTTAACCTATTTGCTTATCGTGCTACAAAGCGTGACGTACTTTGTAACGTATCTGACCCTATAGGTTTAAAAAATGATAATTATATTAAATTAGCAATAAAAAATACGAACTTAATTATTGTGGCTTGGGGTACTGGTAAGTATCCCAAAATTCAGAACCGGAATAAAGAAGTGCTAAGTCTAATTTATTCTAGTCAACAACCTCTTTATTGCTTAGGTACAACAATAGACGGAAATCCGCGTCACCCAGTACGTATTGCAACTAATACACAAAGAATTATTTTTCGTAACATCTAATATAAAATTACGCTTCAAAAAACTTTTGAATTTAGAGTTGATAACTCGGATAACAATTCGATATATTTAATTATTTTATTTATTGTATAAATAGTTCCTTAATCCGAACTTAATACAACGTGTAAAATTTAACTCGTAACTTCTAGTTCGAGTAAATAATGAATTTTCACGAGTATCAAGAAAAAGCGTTGATAAGTGACCAAGTTCCGAAAGGAACTGAAAATGCAATCATAGTACCTTTACTTGGTTTAGTAGGTGAAGCAGGCTCGCTGCTTACGGAATATAAAAAATACCTTCGTGATGGAGATTCTCATAAACTTTTTAAAGCGCGTATCGCAGAAGAATTAGGGGATTTGCTTTGGTATGTTGCTAATGTAGCAAGTAAGTTTGACCTAGATTTAAAAGAAATTGCACAAAAGAATCTAGAGAAGTGTCGCGATCGTTGGGGATGTAAAGATTTACAAATAGAAGGTAAAGCTACAAGCTACAACTTCGATAAAGAATTTCCAAAACACGAAAGGTTGCCAAGGCAATTGGAGGTAGAGATTACTGAAGTCAATAAAGATAACTCTGTAAAGATGAAGGCATTCATTGACGGAGAACAGATTGGGAATGACCTCACTGATAACTCCTACTTCACGGATGGTTATCGTTTTCATGACATTTTCCATCTTTCATATGCGGCTATTTTAGGTTGGTCGCCAGTTCTTCGCAGTAACTTAAAATGTAATGAAGTAAAACGTAAACGTAAAAGCAATCCCCGTGTTGATGAAGTAGAAGATGGGGGACGTGCAATTGCAATTGAGGAAGGGATATCAGCACTTATATTCGCTTATGCTAAGGATCATAAATTTTTAGAAGGCGTTTCAGCAATCGATTATGAACTTTTGAAAACTATAAAAAATATGACATTGCACTTAGAAGTCTCTGAGTGTTCGCTGAATGATTGGCAGAAAGCAATCCTTATGGGCTACGAAGTATGGCGACAAGTGGACAAAAATAGGGGAGGAATGGTATTTATTGACCTTGATGGACGCTCCATAACTTATCAAATTGGTGGAAGATACCAAAAGTAAAGTTACAAAGTTATAACAAAAGACAAGCTTTAATTTGATTTATTGCGTTTGGCGATCGCGGTGAAGGCGCTCCCATATGCCCTATGAAATGTGAGTCAATGTTTAGTTTTGTTTGGTTATTGAATAAAGGGCTAAAGCCCTTACTACGAACCTATTTAATTAACAAAACAACAGCATAAGCACAAATCCCTTTCTCTTCACCAACGGGACCTAATTTTTCATTAGTAGTGGCTTTGACACCAACTTGATTTGGCTCGATTTGCAAAACACCGGCTAACTTTTGGCGCATTTGATCAATATGGGGTTTTAATTTAGGACGTTCTGCGACTACGACAGAATCAATATTACCGACTCGCCAACCTTGTGCTTGAATTAAATTATTAACTTGATCTAAAAGCATTAAACTATCAGCACCAGCCCATTGGGCATCACTGGGGGGGAAATAATGTCCGATATCCCCCAAAGAAAGCGCTCCTAACATTGCGTCCATAATCGCATGAGTCAGGACATCAGCATCACTATGTCCCAATAAGCCTAAAAAATGAGGAATTTCCACACCACCCAAAATCAACCGCCGTTCGGTAGTTAAGCGATGGATGTCGTAGCCATTTCCAATACGAATGTTCATAACAATTTTAGATTTTAGATTTTAGATAAAAAGAGTTAGGAGTAGGAGTTAGTAGCACCGGAGTTATTTTCTCCCCATCCCCCTATCCCCCCATCTCCCCATCCCCTTGTCCCTTTCTTCTCTTCTCCTCTTCCCAGGCTTGATATAAATCGGGACGACGTTTGCGGGTTCTGGCGATTTGTTGCTCGTAACGCCATTGGGCAATTGCGGCATGGTTTCCGGATAATAATACATCGGGGACTTTGCGATCGCGAAAGATTGCGGGGCGGGTGTATTGGGGATAGTCTAATAAACCTTCTTCAAAGCTTTCTAATTTTAAAGATTCTGTTTTACCAACCGTTCCGGGAAGTAGCCGTACTACCCCATTAATCAAAGCCATTGAAGGTATTTCTCCCCCAGTGAGAATAAAGTCTCCCAAAGAAACTTCACGGGTGACTAAATCCAATACTCGCTCGTCTACTCCTTCATAATGACCACAAATGATGATTAATTGGTCGTAATTCGTCGCCAATTCTCTGAATAAAGGCTGATTAATGGTTTGTCCTTGAGGACTCATCATAATTACTTCTCTTCGGTTCATGACAGGGAGGGATTCCACAGCAGAAAATATGGGACCGGGCTTCATTAACATTCCCACACCTCCACCGTAAGGTTCATCATCGACTTTTCGGTGTTTGTCCGTGGTAAAGTCTCGGGGATTGACAAAATGCACAGTGGCAATCTGTTTTGCTAAAGCTTTACCAATGAGTCCGGAACTAAGAACCGAGGTAAAACAATCGGGAAATAGCGTAACTATATCAAAACGCACAGTATTTCGTATTGAAGGACACTAATCTTAAATTGAATTTGCTAACTTCTAGATGTAGAAGCGTTGGTGGACTTTCATTACATACAAACTATTTAGGATATATAAAAGTAAGTCCCCATAGAAAATTTTCTGTAAAAACGAAAGTTTTTCTAATTACTTAATTTATGTTTAAATATTGTCACATCTAACTTTAAATTAAAATTCTAACCTGCGTTAACAACGAAGCCGGAAATTTCATCCTGTATCGGGAAAAAGCAGTTTATATCGGTGGTTTATGCCAAATACTCCGCTGACGCGGGTGGAGAAAATAAAAAAAGCACAGGTGAAATATACATCAACCTGGCGAATAGAAGATGACTTGAGTCATGATGTCTCAAGGCTTAAAGTAAAAAGCAGGAGTTGCACAACCAAATTTAGAGCGGGAGCAACTCTTGCAATCAGTCCTTCAACGGTAGGACACTAAAACATATTTAAAATGTCCCGTTCATTATCATACTTCCGCGAACTGTCCGCGAAGTAAAATTCACCTTCCGGTTGTTGACAGGAGAAAAACAATGCGGCAACTAAAAGCTAAATGGCTGGAAATGACCACACCCCAAGCAACTAAAACCGCCGTTCTGGTTATTGGAGGCGCAGAAGACAAAGTTCATGGACGAGAGATTCTGCGGACTTTTTTAGACCGTGCTGGTGCAAAAGATGCCTATATTACTATTATTCCCTCTGCTTCTCGGGAACCGAGTATTATCGGCGCTCGCTACGTGAATATTTTTGAAGATATGGGAGTAAACAAAGTTGAAATTTTAGATATTCGAGAACGCGACCACTGTCACGACCGTTATTACAAGGAATCCCTTGAACAATGTACCGGAGTTTTTTTGACTGGAGGAGACCAATTACGCCTTTGTGGTGTGTTGTCTGATACGCCAGTTATGGATATTATCCGAGGGCGAGTCAAAACGGGAGAATTAACCCTTGCCGGTACCAGCGCTGGTGCTGCGGTCATGGGACATCATATGATTGCTGGAGGCGGTAGTGGGGAAACTCCCAATCGTTCCTTAGTAGATATGGCAACAGGCTTGGGATTTATTCCAGAGTTGATTGTTGACCAGCATTTTCACAACCGTAATCGCATGGTACGTTTAATGAGTGCCATCGCTTCTCATCCTGACCGTTTGGGAATTGGCATTGATGAAGATACTTGTGCGATGTTTGAAAAAGATGGTTGGCTAGAAGTTATGGGCAAAGGAGCGGTGACAATTATCGATTCAAGCGAACTTACTCATACTAACGAACCTCGTGTGGGAGCAACAGAACCCCTGAGCCTCCATAATTTACGAGTACATATTCTCAGTCATGGCGATCGCTACCATCTTTACGGACGTACTGTGTTGCCATCTGTGGGGCGGATATCCAGCTGACGGGAATAGGTATGTGTGGTTACACTGGGTTGACCGCGATTTTTTCGGTTGCAGCAAAAAAAATCACAGTAATTACGAAGTTTTCATAAAAAACTGTTATCCACGAACAGTTATGCGGTCAATTCCAGTAAGAAACTAGAATTTTGGTTCCGAATCTCCATCTACCTTTAATCATGAGAATCCTCAAGATCCAGACTTTACGCGGTCCAAATTACTGGAGCATTCGACGACATAAGTTAATCGTCATGCGTCTCGATTTAGAAAACCTTGCCGAAACACCCTCAAATGAAATCCCCGGTTTTTACGAAGGATTAGTAGAGGCATTACCTTCTTTGGAAGGTCATTACTGTTCTCCGGGATGTCGTGGTGGTTTTCTAATGCGCGTGCGAGAAGGCACTATGATGGGTCACATTGCCGAACACATAGCGCTAGAACTTCAGGAATTAGCCGGAATGCACGTGGGTTTTGGTCGCACCCGCGAAACCTCAACTCCGGGAATTTATCAAGTAGTTTTCGAGTATTTAAATGAAGAAGCCGGACGTTACGCCGCCAGGGCTGCTGTCCGGCTATGTCAAAGTATCGTTGATCGAGGTCGCTATCCCAAGGCTGAGTTGGAGCAAGATTTACAAGATATCACCGACTACTGGCGCGATGCTTCTTTGGGCCCTTCTACAGAATCAATTGTTGATGAAGCCACAAAAAGAGGTATTCCCTGGATGCCTTTAGGTTCGAGATATTTGATTCAACTCGGTTATGGGGTGCAGCAAAAGCGCATTCAAGCCACGATGACGGCTAATACGGGCATTTTAGGAGTAGAACTTGCTTGCGATAAGGAAGCTACTAAAAATATTCTTGAAGCTTCTGGAGTACCCGTACCCAAGGGTATGACCATCAATTTTTTTGATGAATTGGAAGACGCAGTTAACCATATTGGCGGCTATCCCATCGTCATTAAGCCCCTTGATGGCAACCACGGGCGCGGGATTACTATCGATATCAGAAATTGGCAAGAAGCTGAAGCGGCTTATGATGTTGCCAGAGCAGTTTCTCGCTCGGTAATTGTTGAAAAATATTATGTCGGACGCGACCATCGTGTATTAGTTGTGAATGGTAAAGTCGTTGCAGTTGCCGAGCGTGTACCTGCTCATGTAGTGGGGAACGGTAAATCAACTATTGCCGAGTTGCTTGAAGAAACCAACAATGACCCAAATCGTGGTGATGGTCACGATAATGTTTTAACTCGGATTGTATTAGACCGTAATAGTTATGCATTAATGGAAAGACAAGGGTATACCCTTGATACTGTTTTAAATCAAGATGAAATTTGTTATTTGCGAGCAACGGCGAATTTATCTACAGGTGGTATAGCCGTAGACCGTACCGATGAAATTCATCCAGAAAATGCTTGGTTAGCGGCTCGGATAGTTAAAATCATCGGCTTGGATATTGCCGGAATTGACATTGTTACTACCGATATTAGTCGTCCTTTGCGGGAAGTTGATGCGGTCGTTGTTGAGGTGAATGCAGCACCGGGATTCCGGATGCACGTTGCTCCTAGTAAGGGAATTCCTCGCAATGTTGCTGGCGCTGTCATAGATATGTTGTTCCCCAACGATAAAACTAATCGTGTACCCGTAATTAGTATTACCGGCACTAACGGTAAAACTACTACTACTAGGTTACTTGCCCATATTTTTAAACAAACGGGTAAGGTAATTGGATATACAACCACAGATGGGACATACATTGGAGAATACTTAGTAGAATCCGGAGATAATACAGGACCCCAAAGCGCTCAATTAATATTGCAAGACCCGACAGTAGAAGTTGCCGTGTTGGAAACAGCGCGGGGAGGTATCTTGCGTTCGGGATTAGCTTTTGAAGCGACTAATGTAGGTGTGGTGTTGAATGTCGCTGCTGACCATTTGGGATTGGGCGATATTGATACTATCGAACAGTTATCACATTTGAAAAGTGTCGTTGCAGAAGCAGTATATCCCGACGGTTATGCAGTTTTAAATGCTGACGATAAAAGAGTCGCCGCAATGGCGCAAAGAACAAAAGCAAATATTGCTTACTTCACCATGAATCCGGAATCGGAGTTAGTTAGAGGACACATCGAAAAAGGTGGAGTAGCGGCAATTTATGAAAATGGCTTTTTGTCAATATTCAAAGGAGACTGGACTCATCGTATAGAAAAAGTTGACCGTATCCCTTTAACAATGGGCGGACGTGCGCCGTTTATGATTGCTAACGCTTTAGCTGCATCTTTAGCTGCTTTTGTACAAAACGTTTCGATCGAAGAAATTCGGGCGGGTTTAAATACTTTCCGTGCTTCGGTGAATCAAACACCCGGACGGATGAATTTATTTAACTTGGGTAAACATCATGCTTTAATCGATTATGCTCATAACCCTGCTTCTTATGAAGCATTGGGTGGATTTGTGCGTAATTGGACATCCGGACAGCGTATCGGTGTAGTTGGTGGACCTGGCGATCGCCGTGACGAAGATTTTGTGATGTTGGGTAAACTAGCATCTTCAATTTTCGAGTGCATCATTGTTAAGGAAGATGACGACACCAGAGGAAGAACACGAGGTTCTGCTGCGGATTTAATTACTCAAGGTATTAGAGAAGCAAACCCCAATTGTCTGCATGAAATAATTTTGGATGAAAGCGAAGCGATTAATAAAGCTTTAGATTTAGCAACTGATGATAGTTTAGTGGTAATTTTACCAGAAAGCGTTAATCGGGCAATTAAATTAATTAAAGCTAGAGGTGTAATCGAAGAAGAAAATCCAACCTACGACAGCGCGACTCCTAAAGATAAACAAGTAGGAGAAATATCTTCGGTGTTAAATTCTTTATGAAAAGTTAACAATGATGAGTAAAGAGTTTTAGATTGCATCGAAGGCTAATTTATTACTTTTTACCCATCATCTTTTATTTATACCTGCTCTTGGTCGTCTTCTTTATTAGTTTCATCGTCATTATTTTTAAGTTCTTCCTTAAAACCCCGGAGAGTTTTTCCTAAAGCGCTTCCTAATTCGGGGATTTTTTTTGGTCCAAAAATTAAAATCGCTACAACCACAATTACAACCACTTCCGGAAAACCCAATCCAAACATAGTGCCTCTTTAAATAACAAATCTTTTATATATATAGTTTATATATATAAAATTACTCCGCAGATTTTTGCGAGGTAGGCTGCCTGCCCGACAGAATATAAAAGATTTAGCTCAAACAAGTTATATGCCTTGACCAAACAATTCGTGATATCAAGAATTGCGAATCGTCTTGACCACTGCGAACAGATTCTGATCATAAAGTACCGATGTTTTGATTTGAAAAAGCCCAATACTCTAACATATTAGTTTTGATGGGTGTATCTTAAACACCCCGCATTCCTTCCTAGTGACAAAAAACTAAAACAATAACAATCCTCTGCAAATTTTTAGGAACGGTAGAGCGCAATGGTACACTAAAAATAATGTAGCGCTATAGTTTTTTGATCGTGATTGGAACAACCCAAGCAGCTAAATTATTGAAAATTTGTACTCAACGAGTACGACGACTACTCAAAGAAGGCAGAATCAAAGGAGCGAGAAAGGACGGTAGATTTTGGCAGATTCCTTTGTTCAATGGCAAACCAAAAGTAACCAAAGGTCGCAGGGGTCCCAAGCCTAATTGGAGAAAGCGGACTTCAAAGGCATTAACTCGCATTTGCGTGAACCAGCATTATATTAGAAGTAATAGGAAGCATGGCACGAATAATCCTGTAGTCAGAGTTGAATCAGGAAAGAGCGTTCGTTATTATCATGATGTAGAAATCGCAGGAAATTGTCGGGTCGTTTATCGTCCAAATAATCCCCTGAGTTGTGGCGCTCAACTTTGGATAGAAGTGGCTGAAGGTGTTATGGTTACTTCTTTTCAAGGAACTTAATCCTAAGCAAATAAATTAACGTGTGATCAAATTCTTAGGGCGA
>JBHJOU010000053.1:0-3263 GCA_050329355.1 Rivularia sp. (in: cyanobacteria) | reverse complement strand
GTAGCCAAACGATGCGGGAACCGAAATGCTGTCCACCGGGTTTGCTGGGTGATGCTTCAAAGATTACTTGTAAGTCGCTTAATGCTTTACCGTCGAATTTAGCTCTTGCTACTCGCGTGCGGTTCGCTTGTTCGGTACCGTGGGAATAACTTAGATACACAAAACGATTTTCGGCAAAGTTGGGATGAAGCGAAACTTCCATCAAGCCACCTTGACTGACGGCAAAGACTTCCGGAACTCCGGTTATGGGTGTTGGTTCGAGTACTCCATTACGGACAATTCGCAATCTACCGGGACGTTCGGTAATTAACATTGCTCCATCCGGCAACCATGTCATGCTCCAAGGATTTTCTAAACCTTCTAATACTGTTGTCTTTTGAAAGTTCCTAGCCTGTGAAACATTTTTTGAAGATGGGACTTCATAGCTTGACTCGGAACCGATTGCTGATGAACCATTTAAGGGATTTTGCACTGAGGAACACCCAGCAGCAATAAACGCGATCGCAATACCGTAGAAAAGTCGCTTTGATAAATATGATGGGAAATACATTTTAGGTTGAAGGTTAAAGGTCAAAGGTTAAAGGTTAAAGGTTAAAGGTTGAAGGTTGAAGGTTAAATTAAAAATATTTAGTAATAAATTCGTTTTCCTAAACTATTTATTAGCTGAGTGAGGATAATTTTTGATATTTTTGATATTTTTTTTAATATTTTTATTTTGATGCTCAAATGTGACATGAGGATGTCAACAATTAATTGATAATGTTACAACTCTTATAGTAAAGGCATCTTGTCCGTGCGCTTATTATCGAACCGAAAGATGAGTTTGATTTACATCTAAGACAAACAGTAATCAAAGATTCGAGAGCAATCTAAATTAATTCGCTTTGATAATATGTGCATTCAGTAAAGTTATTTTGCTGATTTTTAGTATAAAACAATATTTTACCGCTGTTAACTTAATTTTGATTTTATGTAGTAAAAACTAATACCGCAGTTAATATTGAGTGAAACAAAGCCAGATAAAGGGAATTATTATTTGTTGTACTGACACTTCATATCTTATTTATCAATTGTCTTAAAGTTAATATTGCTTCTTCATTATTCTACTCAGTTCTTTCTCTGATTTACTTTTCAATAATGCTTTTGATACATTTTTATAGTTGAAGCAAAAGAAAACTTTCTAAAAACTAACGAGATTTAAAATGATAAATAATTTATTGCAAAAAATTTTAGTTCCCACCGCAGTTGGTACAGTAATTGGATTGTCTACAATTCTTGGTACTATTAATTCAGCATCTGCATTTGATGGAACGATTCGGACTCCAGTTAAAAACGCTATTTCCCATGTTGTTCTTTATCTTCAAAATGGTAATGGAGATATAACCGCAGTAAAAGTTGATAATTTTTCTGACGTTTCTGATGACATAAAAGAGTATGACCCCAAAGGTTTTTTAGCAACAAAATATCCAAATTCTCAACTAGTAGCTTACGAAGTTAAGGCTGGTACTAATAAATATCCTACTTTATTAGGTATAGATAAATTGCCTGAATTTAAAAACAACCAGATAGAAGCAATTAACTACAAAGTTGTTAAAGATATTTCCATTCCACAATCACAAGAACCGACACCTACTCCAGTCTTAGAAGAACCTGCTCCGACTCCAGTTGCAGAAGAATCTGCTCCGACTCCAGTTGCAGAAGAACCTGCTCCAGCCCCAGTTGTAGAAGAACCTGACATACAACCAGTAAAAAATACTTATGCTCTAGCACAAGAACCTTCTACCCAAAAAGTTGAAGTTCCCGAACCTGGAAGCATAGTCGCGATCGCAATTTTTGGAATAGGTGGATTACTAGCTAAAAAGAAAGTCTCTTCTTAGCAATTTACCAGAATCAAAAGGGCTGCATCACTATTTTCTAATTCTAACTAAACTAAGTTATTGTTCTTAGGCTTCCAATGTCATAATTAATCTTTTACAAGATTAAATAGCCACGAATATTTAATTAAAACTTCTATACTCTATGGATGAGTGTAGAGGTTTTTGTGTATGAATAAATTGAGGGGATTAGTGAAACTATTTTTTGAATTATTTCGATAAAAATATAATGCCTTTATCTCATTACTTTACAGCAAACAAAATCTAAGATAATATGCGAGCAAAAAGCATATTTAGCTGTAACTTTCCCACAATGAATGATTATTCCCAAGATGTTGACTTTACTACTAACAGAGAAAACCTCAATTTCAAAACAAAATTAGCTTATGGTGTTGGAGAGTTAGCAGGAGCAATCCCTAACAATATTTTGGTTTTTTTTGCGCTGTATTTTTTTACCAATGTTGCTGGATTAAATCCTAGTTTTGCTGGTAGCCTTTTATTGATTGGTAAAGCCTGGGATGCCTTTAATGACCCTTTGATTGGTTGGTTGAGCGATAAAACTCGCTCTCCTCTGGGTAGACGTTACCCTTGGATGCTTGCTGGTGCGATTCCTTTGGGGATATCTTTTATATTATTTTGGATTGTTCCACCGACTCGGAACCAATGGCAACTGTTTGCTTACTATAGTATTATTTCTATTATTTATTATGCTGCTATTAGTTCAGTTTTAGTTCCTTTCTCAACATTAGCAGCCGAACTAACTCAAGGTTATAACGAACGCACAAATTTAGTCAGTTTTAAATCTTCTTTTGCAATTGGTGGAAGTATTTTTGCGTTAATATTAGCTCAAATTATTTTAGATATTGTAGAAGCACCCCGGAGCTATTTATATTTAGGTGCTATCAGTGCTTTACTATCAATATTGGCGATTTTGTTTTGTGTTTGGGGTACTTATAAACGCTATAAAATAATTGATAATCAACGCCAAAAAATTAAACGTAAGCCATCAGAACCAATTTTTAAACAATTCAAAATAGCTTTAAACAACAAACCATTTCTATATGTGATTGGGATTTATCTTTGTTCTTGGCTAGGGGTACAAGTAACGGCAGCAATCTTACCTTATTACGTCGTAGATTGGATGAAATTACCCAAATCTCACTTTACTCAAATGGCTTTAGCAGTACAAGGAACGGCATTAATTATGATGTTTTTCTGGAGTGTAATGGGGCAGAAATTTGGGAAAAAAGCTATTTATTGTATGGGTATACCTGCAACAATTATTGCTCAAGCTGGATTTTTCTTTCTTCAACCAGGACAAATTTTGTTAATGTATATCTTGGCAGTTATGGCAGGAATTGGTATTTCTGTTGCTTATCTTGTACCTTG
>JBHJOU010000454.1:0-7010 GCA_050329355.1 Rivularia sp. (in: cyanobacteria) | reverse complement strand
ATCACAATTATCAAGGAACTATGTGGGACTACACGGATAAAGTATTAGAATTCTTTTACAATCCAAAAAACCAGGGTGTTTTAGAAGATAAAGGCGAAACTGGAGTTAAAGTTGCTGTTGGAGAAGTCGGTAGTATCGCTTGCGGTGATGCTTTGCGACTACACATCAAGGTACAAGAAGATACAAATCAAATTCTTGATGCTCGTTTTCAAACTTTTGGTTGCACAAGTGCGATCGCATCTTCCGAAGCTCTGGTAGAATTAGTAAAGGGCAAGACAATAGATGAAGCCCTAAAAGTTTCTAACAAAGAGATTGCCGAATACCTTGGGGGATTACCTCAAGAAAAGATGCACTGCTCTGTAATGGGTCAAGAAGCCTTAGAAGCAGCTATATCTAATTATCGAGGTATTCCCCTTGCGGCTCATGATGACGATGACGAAGGAGCAATAATCTGTACCTGCTTTGGTATTACCGAACCTAAAATCCGCCGCATTATTAAGGACAATAAGCTGACTACCGCAGAAGAAGTGACAAATTTTATTAAAGCTGGTGGCGGATGCGGTACTTGTTTAGCAACTATTGATGATATCATCATCGAAAATCAAAGAAATTCTACTTTTACCCCTAAAGTAACATCCAATAACGGGAAAAACGGATTTGTTAGCGATAAACCGCTGACACCAGTGCAAAAAATAGCACTTATACAAAAAATATTAGACGAAGAAATCAGACCCATTTTAATCGCCGATGGCGGAGATGTTGAACTTTACGATGTAGATGGCGATCGCATTCGAGTCATCCTTCAAGGTGCTTGCGGTTCTTGCTCTAGCAGTTTGGCAACTCTCAATAATGCCATTGAAGCTAAATTAAAAGAACGTATCAGCAACAACATTACAGTTGAAGCAGTTAATAATTAGTCGATAGTAGTTACTAAATAAACAACTGACAACCAACAAAAACGATGAACCCAATTCTACCAGTATTTGCTGTAGAGCGTGCGCCACCTGCGACGTTCTATAAGCGAGTCACCCTCATAATAGGAGTGACAACAACTAACAACAACCACTGCACCCACTCGATAAACCACTCAATAGCAGGAGAAAATAATGACTGAAGAAAGAATTAGACAGATCGCATTTTACGGTAAAGGCGGTATCGGTAAGTCCACCACATCTCAGAATACTCTTGCAGCTATGGCTGAGATGGGAAAAAGAATTATGATCGTAGGTTGCGACCCTAAAGCTGATTCCACACGTGATATTATTGGAGACACGTTAGTAAAACAAAGTTATGAAAGTTGGTTACGTGCGAGTTTCGACCTTTGAGCAAGGTGAATCCGATGCTCTTGAGCAACAAACGGCAAGGGTGAAGAAAGCGGGCGCTGTTCACATCTTCTCAGATATCGAATCCGGAAAATCGGATAAAAGAAAAAACTTTAATAAAATGATGGAACTTTGTGATCTGGGTGATATCACACAAATCATTGTTACTCGCATTGACCGCTTATCTCGATCTGTGATATCCCTTCATAAAACAATTGCAAAATTAGAACAATTGGGGGTAAAGCTGAATATTCTTGATGCCCCGATTGATGATGTGAGTAGCCCGTTTGGTTGGTTTTCACTATCCCAAATGAGTCAATTAGCTGAATTTGAGAGTAGATTGTTAAGTGCGCGAATAAACCACGGATTTGATTATTTTCGCGACCAAACGAAAGCAGCACCGACTCCACCTTTCGGATATGCTCGAATAAATGAGAAATACGCACCCGACACATCATTAAATCAAAAAACGGGGGTAAGCAATTGGGATGTAGCGTTAGCACTGATTAATTATTTTTTATCTGCTAATTCCACTAGTCGCGGAACTATAAATTATTCACTAGAAAACTTTGGAAAAACATGGACACAACCGGGTTTTCGTTACTGGATTCTTAATCCAGTTTTACGAGGTCATACCGTGTATCACGTCAGAAAACATCGAAATAACCCAGAAAAATGGGAGGTTCATGAGAATACCCACACCCCTTTAATCTCAGAAGATATATATCTACTAATAAAAGAGCGATTTGATGAGAACCGGAATAAATACGCCTTTGGAAATAATAAAACACCCACAATTCAATTGCCGTTGCAAGGTCAGATGGTTTGTGGGTGTTGCGGTTACAAGTTATTTATAAAGAAAAATGGCGCATATAAAACGTACCGTGTGAGGTGTAAGAAGCGTGATACTTTAGGTGCAAAGTTCTGCTCTAATAAAGTCGCGATACAGCTACATCTAGTAATCGCTGCCATAGATAAGAAGCTAAGAAGTAGGGCTGATGAGATTGCAAATTTCACAAAATTTACAACGCCGAAGAAACAAACAAACCCAGAAATAGTTTCTTTGACTAGTCAATTGACTTCATTAAAATCTTTACCCAAAAGCGAAATTATAGAATCGGCTATAAAACAGACACAACAAGAAATAAACCGACTCGAACAGCAGGCAGAAATCACAAATAAACTCGATGATAACCGAATCGAATTAGTACGGAATACTTTATGCAACCCCGATTACTGGAACGATTTACCAAACGCTGAAAAAATTATTATATATAAAAAGTTAGTGGATAACGTTATGATACTCAATGGAAATATTTTAGAAATCAATCTGCTTTTTTGATTGATATCTTTTGATGTTGTAATTTGAATTCATCCTCATGTAAAGCCATTAAATACTTTCGTTGAGATTGAGGAAGATGTTTTATTTTATTGAAGCGTTCGCAAGTGCGTACTAATATTTCACCAAGAGTTTCTACAGTAGACATACTTAAATGAAGCGCGAATTATCATTTATATTTTAGGATACTTCGCGCTTACAATTTGTTTCTTATTATTCAATTTTAACCATAATCAAATATCATTTTTAATCATTGACTCTTTTACTTTGTTCATCCAACGAGTAAATTGAATTCGCTGTTTGAGCAGCATCCTTAATAATAACTCAAGTCCACCCGTTTGATGCTCCACTCCAAAGCACAAACAACCGTACTTAGCTTGGCAGCCGAGCGCGGTGCAGTAGAAGATTTAGAACTCGAAGAAGTAATGCTCGAAGGTTATCGCGGTGTACGCTGCGTTGAATCCGGTGGTCCTGAGCCTGGTGTTGGGTGTGCTGGTCGTGGTATTATTACCTCCATCAACTTCTTGGAAGAAAATGGTGCTTACCAAGACTTAGATTTGATAATATAAACAGTGGATTTATTAAATGGTAATCGTTAGAGAAATTAATTAAACTTCTAGGTTAAATTTAGCTTAAATAATTGCTATTTTCTCCTCAAAAAAAGCGATTTAGTAGAGCATTATCTTAAAAATAACTTATCTAAATCACACTTATATTTATCTTATTTAAATTGGGATACTTAAATATATTTACTATTATTTACTGAGGCAATTCAGCAGAAATACATAATTATAAATAAAGTAGTTTTGTTCTTATATACATCTGCTTTTATCTCGGAAAATATTTTCAGTAAAATTACTTTATAACCTGTTTATCTAACTCTAAGCGTTCGATTATTATCTTTAATCTTTGATTTTCTACCTCTAATTCCTTAACTCTACTTTCAAGGACTTTCATCATGTCCTGTTTAGCAGTTGCTGTATCAATTGCAGTTTTACGATTATCTAGTGAGAACCACTTTTGATAAGTATTAGTATGCATTTGTACGCTATGACCCAAATTCTCTGATGCAGCTTTGATTGGTATACCGATTAAATGCGCTCTAATTGCCCAAGCGTGACGTAAATCGTAGGGAGTAAAACCACACTTTGCTTTTTTAAACCAGTTACAATTGGCTAATTTGTTAGAATTAAGCCGAGTATAAGAAATTGAATCTGTAAAATATTCGGCAACAGCTATACATATTTTCTCGTTCTTTAAATCAAATAGCTCAATCCACCTTTCATGTAATGGTAAAACTTCTCTTTCTCCGGTTTTAGCTAATTCATCTACTCTCCATGTACTGTTGGTATTTTGTGTATTTAACCACCATTCGATATTAGGACGTAAAAATAACTCACGCGGTCTTAACCCGTAAGTTGCTAACATCCCATATATCCACCGATATATTTTCCAATTATCCTCGAATTTTCTATTCTTAATTCCTCGCTCTTGCCTACTGTTTGCATATTGTTCATATCCCAGATATGCTGATTCTATCTGGCTGTCACTAGGGATATTTCTTTTTTGTGCCTTTGGTCGTTTTAGATACTCCGCAATGTTGACATCTATGTCAAAATATTTTGCGAATATAGATATGGAGATAGCTAAATTTCGTCTGGGATAGCTTTCAGGTTCTGTTGTATCAAGTATTTGTAAAAGATTATTAGATGTCGCTAATTGTTCTAGAGGTATACGTCTTTTTAACTCTTTTAAATAGTTGTTAAAACTGTGTTCGCTTTTGATTGTGCGTTTGTGGTTTTTGAAGTACTCACTCTCAAATCTTTCCAATAAATCACCAAATGTCTTCACCTCTAATTTCTGTTTACTCTTAACTCCCAGATACTTTTCATTCCATGCAAAAGTTTTCCTCGCAATCAACTTGCCTAGTTCATAAGCTTCCTCCTCAGCAGTTTTTAAACCATCTAAATTTGCCGGTATTCCTAGTGAAATTAGATACTGTTTTGTACCAGTACCTTTTTGATCTTGATCGCCTGGTTTAAGGGGAAGTGTTGCCTGCAAACCTAAACTATTATTGTTCTTTGTCACCTTGGCTTTACAGTTAGCTGCTTTCAATCGTTCTTTTAATTGCACGAACTGTTTTTCAAATTCATCTTGCATATACTTTTCTCGATGTGCGTCATGCTTTTTGATTCCGAAGTATGACCCGTCTGTGCTTGGTAGTGGCTGATAATCAGCAAAGTTCCCTGTATCTATATCTTTCATGCTTACCTTACTTTTACATTACTTTTTTGGCTGCTCAGCACAAGCTTTTACATAGCTGTAATAAGTTCAGGCTAAACAAAAGTATTGTATAACTATTTTGAGTAAGAAATGAAAACTTAGATTTCGTATCTTACGACGTATTAGGTGACGTTGTATGTGGCGGTTTCGCTAATAACCACAAAATCTGATATCATCTGATAAATCGATTTGAAAGCAGTTATGATGCGCGATTTATCAAGAGCATTGGGTTATTGTCGAGTTTCTACCCAAAGACAGCATACAGAAGGTCATGGACTCGAACGTTATATTGAGCGATTAAAACAATATGGGTTGAGTGATGAACAAATTCATTGGGATATAGAATCGGGTGCTAGTGATAAGCGTAAAGGATATAACAAAGTCTTACAGTTAGTGCGAAATAGTGCGGTCGATCAAATAATTGTGCCATGTTTTGACCGATTTACTCGCTCTGCACTAGGTTGGGAAGTTGCACGTCAGGAATTACAGAAATTTGGAGTTGAATTGGTATTCCTTGACGGTGGAAGTTTAGATTTAGAAACACCGGAGGGATTATTTACCAGCAGAATATTAGCTGCGATGTCTGCACAGGTAAGAGATAAAAATAGATACAATGCTATCCAAGGACATCGATATTTTCAAGAGAAAAGGAAGATTTATCAAGCAGTATTTGGTTTTGTGAAAAATGGTGATAGTGTCGTTCCCAATACAAACCAATATCGAGATACTGTCTATACTCATGCTGAAGTTGCTGTTTTATGTGTAGAGACTTTCATCGAGTCGGGAGAATTATCACAAACTATTCGCAAATTAACTGAGAAATATGGGTTAGAGCGGGTTGGTAAGTATAAATATGAAGATTTCCCAAGGGATGTTTCTTCATTTCGTCGATGGTTGCAAAACCCTCAACTATGTGGGATGGTTTGTTATTATCCATTTGATTCCCAGAAAAAAATCATCTTACACTCAGAGCATCAAGGAATTATTTCAGTTGCACAGCATCAACAAATAGTCCAAATTTTGTCTACTCATCCCTGTGGTAGAAGAAAATATGTGACAAATCCATTGGTTGGTTTATGTAAATGTGCTGAGTGTGGTTCGACGATGGAAAAGCGCTCTACAAAAGTCAATGGTAAAGTCTACGAACACTTAAAATGTCCGGGTGCTTATCCAAAACCTCGTCAACCAAAAAAATGCAGTGTGCGGACTTATTTTCGGTTAGAAAGTGCAATTGATACTGCGATTCAAGCTTTAAAAGAAAAAGCTGATAATATAGCCGATAATATGCCGATTGAAACCACAGAAGAAGTACCAGTTGAGATACTAGAGTTGCAGCAGCAAATTTTTAAACTAAAAAAATTAAATGATCCTGATTTTAGCAGCACTATCAAAATTAAAGAACAAAAATTAGAAAGCTTAATCAAAAGACAAGAACTAAATATAGTAGCAGATACAAGTAGAAGCCTCATTTTGCGTGGTATTACCACTTGTTTAGGGTTTTGGGAGATAGTTACTAGGGAAGAGTTAACAGCAATCTTTCACGAATTAGTTGAAGAAGTGGTTTGTTCTGTATCAGATAGAACACAATTTTTCGCTGCACGACTTAAGATTTGATTTCGCTCCTCTTCCGGTAAAGAAGCTAAATATCTCTGTGCTGCTTCCCAAAGAATATCTGCTACTTTTTTGGAAATTGTCATGT
Source organism: Rivularia sp. (in: cyanobacteria) (assembly GCA_050329355.1). Taxonomy (GTDB): domain Bacteria; phylum Cyanobacteriota; class Cyanobacteriia; order Cyanobacteriales; family Nostocaceae; genus Rivularia. The sequence goes on along the minus strand of JBHJOU010000454.1, from coordinate 367 downwards.
TTTTGTACAGAGTTGGTTATTCTTAGATTAATCTCTCTCTCAAAAATTTCTGTTCATCAAAAACTGTGTTCTAGATTTTGTTAAGTACTTAGGCAAAATATTTGTAGAAACTTAAAAATTTTTAATTCTTTAAGCATAAAAAATATCTATGCAAAAAATGAAAAAACTATGATAAAAAACAATATTTAAAACAGGTTATACTCAGATATCTAGCTGTTTATTTTTTATTTTAACCAAATTTATGGAAACACTTTTTATGGGATTAGGCTTGGCTGCAGATGCTTGTGCTGTTTCTCTAAGTAGTGGAATGATTATTAAACATATAAAAATTAATAAAGCCTTAAAAATAGCTTTGTTTTTTGGTGTT
>JBHJOU010000885.1:0-8551 GCA_050329355.1 Rivularia sp. (in: cyanobacteria) | reverse complement strand
ACTGTTCACTGATTCCTTAAAGATGCTACTAATTGACGAGCAAATGCAGAAATTGCTTCATATTTATCTTCATGACTTTCCATAAATTGATTTCTCGCTGTTTGTTCGTTGGGATTATTCGCAACTACTGCTAATTGTTCGTAACCAGGATAGTAACGACAAAAGCTGTAAATTCCGTTGTCGTCTAATAACCATTGACTATAAATTCCTTCTTTACGAGGGAAAAAACTTTCTGATGCATTCCGACTAATGATGTCGCGGGGATATTTTAAAATACTTTCAAAGCTGTCTACTGCAACTGGTTGAATTCTACCGATTAATCTGGTTGTCAAATTTTGCAAAATCTTTGATGCTGCTTTCGATTTGGCGATAGTATCAGGGTCTTGGGCTGATAAAATAACTCTGATGCCTGCTTTGGCTCCGTTGGCACAAATTCTTCCCACTAAGTCGGCAATTTGCTCGAATTCAAATAGAATTGGAGCTTCATCAATGAAAAATATCGATGCTGGACTACTTAATGCTCTTCTTAATGCTGCTGAATAGGCACTTAAAGATAATACCGCAGCATCTTCACTATCTGATAAGTTCCTCAAAGCAAATACTAACAGTTGAGCATCGGTAGGAAAACTCGATGGTGCGGAAATTGCTTGTCCAACTCTGCTCGATAACCAAAATCTCAATCGCAAATCAATCTGACTCAACGCATCTTCTATTCTTCTACCCTGAGTTTCTAAATTTAAATGCTCTGGTGAACAAAATGTGATAAAATCTCTTAGAGTGGGTGTTTTGTGCCAAGCTGTAGAACCAAATCCTTGGTTTATTGCATCTTCGTATCTCTTGCTTATTCCTTCGTCCTTAAAAAAAGCATTCAACGCTAAATTAATTACCGATCGCACTGTCTGAGTTAACAGTTGACTTTCCCCCGATGAACCCAATACCATCGTCATCAAGGCTGATTCTAAGAAAGCAACATAATCCCCAAATCGATCTTTCTGCTCTTCATAACTCAAAGCTCGTAAATCTGGCTGTTCAAATAAATTGTTCGATTGTTTGGAAATATCGAAGTAAGCTCCCCAATCTTCCATAAATTCCGTATAGTCGGTGAAAGTGGAAGTACCATCTGGTTTGGGAAAATCCAAAGCTACCACCGGAATATTATGAGCTAAAGCTTGAGTTAAAATCCCGGAAACCAGCACCGATTTACCAGCGCGAGTTGTCGCAAATAAAGCTAAATTTTTATGCTGACTAAATAAATCCAACTGGATGGGTGTACCTCCTTCTTCCGCTATCAACTCAAAACCTTTTCCATCACCTTCCCTAGTCTTCACCAACGGAATCAAACCCGGTACCTCATTAGTTAAATAAAGCTGACGACGGTTAAAAGGTTTCGCTAATAAACCTTCCCAGACAATTGGTAAAGTTTGCAGCCAAATTTTCCAAGCGTATTCGGTTTCTCGAATAACTTGCGCTGGACGTTGAAAACAGTTTTCAATATATCTTGTAGCTTCATCCAATTTTTCTACACTATCGCGATGCACCAATATGGCAACACCCGTATAAATTGGCACGGCACCCTCATAAATCTGTTCTTGTGCTGCTACCGATTTTCTTAACTTCAACTCAGCGTTGACATCAATAGTTTTACTTTTCTCTTCTGCCAACCTTGCCGTCATGTTAGATTGCTTCAAAACCCGTTGCAGAGTAGTTTTCACAAACGCTGGATTCGCCGCAGTCAACTGACAAAATATCTCCGTATCGACAACAGTTTCTCTTGCAACTAATTCCCAAAGGTAGCGTAACTGTGATGATTTATTTTGCCAACCTCCGGGTTTTTCCAGAAAAGTTAACACACCAACGTATCGATTATTAACATTAACCCAACTGCGATCGGCACAGGGTATTCCTTTTTCCATTAATAAAGTTGTACTGTGCAGATTGTCAATTAATAATTTAGTACTAGCTAAATCTGAGTAAACCTGTTCTTGTAATCCCTTCTCATCCAAAGTAACCAACTGAGGAATATCGATCGGTTGAGTATCGTTAAACCGTCTCCAAATATCACCCCAAAGTTGTGAAGCATTCATTGGTTTAATATCCAACCCCATCTTATTCGATAAAAGTTGTTCCCAACGACGAAAACCTTGTTTATAAGCGCTTCTAACTACAGTTTCGATGCGTTGATGCTGGGTAGCTGTTAAATCCCCTTTGAATTTCAACCACCATTTTTCACCTTTAGCTAATAGCCGCTCTATCCAATCATCAGTGTTAGTGCTATCGGGTTCAACAGTATAAGTGACGTAAATTCTAAGAAATTTCGGCTTACGAATTCCACTTTGAGTTAACTCTTTTACCCTAGCACGTTCCGCCATCAATAAATATTTAATATTGGGAGAAGTCGCTTGTTTTATTAAATCTATTAACTCTTGCTGCCGTTTATTTTCGTGAGTAAAGGAACCCAAATGAAACGTCAGCTTTTCACCATCAGGAATATCTTTTAAACAACATTCAATGTTATTACAAATAGTATCAATTTGTTCTGGTCTTAAAGTAGTGTGAATTCCTCGACAATCAAAACCAAATACAAAACAAAAACTATCTTTTTTATTACCCTTATTTAAAATATAACTGCCAACATCGCGTCCATCAAGAGATATCTTTAACATCGTTGCCAGATGTAAAGCATCCTCAAAAGGTGTTAATCGGATCGTACTACCTGCGACGTTTGCGAGGCTTTTTTTGCCGATTTTTGACTTCATAGTTTACTGACAAAAAACTTTGATAACGTGCAATTCCCCTTGTCCAATTAGGAACACCAATAAACTTACTTAAAAAACGCCAACTTCTACCACCTGTTAATATCCACCAAGTAGCCATTCCCCAACCAGCAATTAAAACTGTCCATAACCACTTTTGAAAATCATCATTAAAAAGACCACCAAAAATTCCATTCACAATAAAATAAGCAGCCAAAGCGATTACCATCCAAGGAAATATTTGCTCTGCTGGAAGAGGACCTAATGAAGGTTGAGTTCCTAAAATTTGATTGACTGATCTAAATTCTTTATCCATAATCAATTATTAATTATCAAGAGTTAATTCTACTACGGTACGTTGATATTGATATTTTTTTATTGTCTACTAAGTAGGTAGATGTAATTAAATATAAGATGAAACCTCACTCTGCCGTACTGCTCCCTCTCCTTATTAAGGAGAGGGATTTAGGGTGAGGTTTTATCTTTAATGTAACCCAGTTATTTATTCCCTTCTTCAAACTTAAAATCATTAGTTTAATATTGTTCATTGATAATTATTTATTATCCATTGATTCATCTGCCAATAATAAAGCCAGTTAACACATCAGCAATCGTGACAGCCACAACTACTAATAAAGGAGTTCTAGCGATATTTTGCCAATCTTCGTCTTTACGAACTGCATTTACTACGCCAATCAAAGCGACAGCAATGTAAAGTAAATAAAGCGCTCGCAAAACGTTAAATACTAAACTCACAGCGGCTCTAGTACCTGAATCCGTAGAACCTTGAGTTAAAGTGTTCTGAAAAAAATCTTCAGCTTTACCGAAAAATTGCGCTTGGGCTGGTGCTGCAAAATAATCCAACCAAAATGCAGTTAGAACAATTGCGATCGCGATTATTTGCAATCCGACTAATTGACGCTTCGGTAAATTAAACCTACAGGAAACTTGCTGCATTACTACTACAATTAAACTACCTAACAGCAAACAAAATAATAATATCGGATTGTGCAAACTTAAGACGCTTAAAAAAACTGCACAAGCTGCTAAAAATGGTACGAATTTCGTCAAAATAATACAGCATTTATTAACTATCTCAAACAGATTATAAGACGCTTTCGCGACCTTGTTAGCTAAAGCTTTGACAAAACCTTTTTGGAGAAAAATTTCCGCACCCATTTGTTTTATTCCCGTCAGTATATTACAGATGTCTACACAGAGAACGTGAGTTGCGATATTTTCACAATTTAACATTAATTTTCACGATATTTCCCTATAAATAAAGAATCATGAAATCTTGTTCTTGGAAAAAATTATTTGAAAAGTATTTGAAAATTATTTGAAAATTATTTGAAAATTAATTATTTATTCAAATTATACTACAAACTTTTGAGAAATGATTGATAAAAGATAATTTACAAAAATATTTTTTATTTATAAGTTTGATTCCAATACAATTAAATGTACTTTTAGTCAATCTTCTATAAGAATGATTTGATATTTTATACATAAATTGGTAAGACTGAGATAGATTATTTCCGAACTGCTAAAGAGATTACCGATGTAATTTCTTTTCTCCTGCTCCCTCGATTCGGTAATCTTCTGCCGAAATAGGAGTAAGATAAAAAAGATATTTTGTATGTATAATTATTAACTATATTAATCATCAATTACCAATTACCAATAGATTTTGATAAATGATAATTGATAATTGAATCTATCGTTTCATAAAACGGCTAGCTAATTGAATAGCATCGGAAATATCTAGATTACCATCACCGTCAGCATCGAGGAAGCTGTGAAGAACCGAATTTTCACCAGATTGGGGATTTTGAGAACTAGCACCCGACTGCAAAAATTGCAGCACCAAAGGAACCAACATCGGTAACATTTGTAAAGCCATATTCACATCCAAACCAGTACGCTGAGCAATGGCTTGAGCTACCTGCTGCTGCATACCGCTAGAAAAAATAGCATTCACAGCTTGAGAATTAGGAGAAGTACCGCTAAATTGATTTACTATAGATTGTGCTTGCTGTTCACCTTGAGCGACTCGTTTTTCTTGTAAAGAAGAGCGGACAAAATTCCCGACAATTCCCATAGCAGACTCCATTGTGGAAGAGTCCGTACCAGCATTACCACTCAACTGTTGTACGCTATTGAGAATACTACCAATTTGATCCATACTGCCCTGGCGATCAGGACTGTTAATTGCACTAAGAACTTCATCAAATAATCCCATAGTCTTAATATTTCGTGTTGAATAGGTATCTTCACGTTTATATTAAATAAAAATGGAGATTAAAGGTCAAAGTTTAAAGGTTAAAGGTCAAAGGTTAGAGGTTAGAGGTTAAAGGTTATGAGTTAAGAGTTAGGAGTGAGGAATGAGTACCACCGGAGTTATTAATTAAAAATTATCTCCCCATCTCCCCCGAACCCCATCCCCATCCCCCCATCCCTTCCATCATGCCTTTATCGCGCTTAGTTACATTAATTATCGGTTTAATCGTTATCCTAGGGCTTAGCCTGTGGCTGATAGATTCTCTATCTCGACTTTATTGGCAATTGTCCTATTCCCCATTATTGGGTAATTTGCTGCTGTTTCTACTAGTTATTCTAGTTGCAGCTTTGATTGCAGCTTTTGTATATTATGTTTTAAAAATCCAATCTGGCGAACAGCGACGTAGCAATCGTAACCGTCCTCCTCTTAAGGTTCCTGAAGCAAAAACTGATGCAGCTTCATCGACTTTATCCGCAGTGCGTCAACAGGTTTCGCAAATTCAAGATGAAGTTTCTCGCCAAGCTTTACTCAGTAAATCCCGCGAAATTGAAGCAAATTTATCACGCGGTGAAATTCAAGTGGTGGTGTTCGGTACAGGAAGCGCTGGTAAAACTTCCTTAGTAAATGCTGTGATGGGACGAATGGTTGGTAAGGTAAATGCTCCCATGGGAACTACTACCGCAGGAGAAACTTATTGTTTGCGTCTCAAGGGGATGGAGCGTAGAATTTTGATTACCGATACACCGGGTATTTTGGAAGCGGGAGTTGCGGGAACTGAAAGAGAACAGTTAGCGAGGGAATTAGCGACATCTGCCGATTTATTATTATTTGTAGTCGATAACGATTTACGACGCTCCGAATACGAACCTTTAAAAGCATTAGCAGAAATTGGTAAACGTTCCCTGTTAGTACTCAACAAAACCGACTTGTATGCAGAAGACGACACCCAAGCGATTTTAGCCAAACTGCGTCAGCGAGTGCGCGGCTTTATTTCTACAAACGATGTAGTGGCGATCGCCGCGAATCCCCAAGAAGTAGAGTTGGAAAATGGTGATATTTTTCGTTCGGAGCCGGAAATTATACCATTATTACGACGAATGGCAGCAATTTTACGAGCAGAAGGTGAAGATTTAGTCGCGGATAATATTTTGCTACAGTCAATTCGTTTGGGAGAAGAAGCTAAAAAATTGATCGATGCTCAACGTCGTCGTCAAGCAAACAAAATTGTAGATCGTTTTCAGTGGATTGGTGCGGGAGTAGTTTCGGTAACACCTTTACCAATGGTTGATTTGCTGGCAACTGCTGCGGTGAATGCTCAAATGGTAGTAGAAATTGGGCGGATTTACGGTTGTGAATTGAATATGGAAAGGGGACGAGAATTAGCACTTTCTCTAGCGAAAACCCTTGCGAGCTTGGGTATAGTTAAAGGTGCTTTACAATTAGTTTCTACAGCGCTACAGTTAAACGTCGCTACCTTCGTCATAGGTAGAGCAATTCAAGGGGTAACAGCGGCTTATTTAACCAGAATTGCCGGTAAAAGTTTTATCGAATATTTCCGTCACGATCAAGATTGGGGTGATGGGGGAATGACAGAAGTAGTACAAAGACAGTTTCAGCTAAATCGTCGAGATGAATTTGTCAAGGCTTTTATTTCCGAAGCTATAGCGAAAGTTGTCAAGCCATTGACGGATAGGAAAGAAGTGGTTGAAGAAATGGAAGATAGTTAGGAGTTAGGAGTTAGGAGTTAGGAGTTAGGAGTTAGGAGTTAGAAGTTGGGAGTTAGAAGTTGGGAGTTGGGAGTTGGGAGTTAGGAGTTGGGAGTTGGGAGTTAGGAGTTAGGAGTTAGAAGTTAGGAGTTAGAAGTTAGGAGTTAGGAGTTAATATTTCAACACATTAGTGATTAGTATTAGCTTGATAAAAACTATTTTTTCTAGTCTATTTTAATTCACTCGAATGCATCAGTTGCAATAATTGCTAAGAGTAGCCTGCAAACACTAGTCTCCAAACTGAGTCTGAGAACTAGAATCAAGTTTTGAATTTACTGAAATTTGCCCTATTACTTACGAGTTAAGAACATATACTTGATCATAATTAACGAAATGTTAATTTTCACGGATATCTTAAGATTAGAATTCCAAAGTAAGTGAAAATATTTTTGAAACTCTTTTGAATTCGGTTGGGGTATGGTTTTAAATTCAAAGTGAATCAGAGATATCAATTCACTCTCGTTAAAATAATTCATTTGTTGAGCAAAAAAGTTAAATAAACGATTTAAAGCCAGACTTCTTCGATACTGAACTAATATTTCTTTACGTTCTTTTGCGTCCTGTTTAGTTTTATTCGCAAAGTTATTTCTGGTATGGATTCTATATTGAACTAATTTTAAAGATAATGTAAATTTTACTGCCTCAACTAAAGAAGCTCCGTAAACTAAACAATCATCCGCTCGGATTCTCCAATCATCTAAATAAGGAAAAGGTAGGATTTTTTCGGCTGTTTTACGCCGCATTGAAAGAGTGGAAGTAACAGAGCCTATATAGCGTCTTGTGTAAAGAGTCAAAATTGCAGAGCAACCTAGATTTCTGACATATTGTAATACATCAATTTGACTTTTTTGAGGAGGAAGTGTTTGAGCTAATGGTGATAAATTTAAGTCTTTTAACTTTTCATATCCACAATATAAAAAATCACATTCCGGATATAAATCATAAACTTTTATAATACTTTCTAGATAATTTGGCTGATATTTATCATCAGAGTCGAGAAAACAGATAAGTTCGCCACTTGAAGCTAAGTAACCTAAATTAAAACTCGATAATTGACCTTCATTCTTATCTTTAATTATTAATTTAACTTGAGAATTATCAGCATATTTTTCTTGAAGATTTTGAACAGAATTATCAGTAGAACCATCATCGACTATAATCACTTCATCAAACTGAACAGTTTGTTGCAGGGCACTTTCAACTGCTTCTATAATGAAATTACCATAGTTAAAATTATTTATTAAGCAAGTTGTTTTAATCATAAATATGCGGAATTTTTGATATCGGTATGCTTCGAGTTGGTAGACTGATGTTAAGTACCCAAGTAAAAAATAAAACTTAATACGCTTATTTTTCCGATTTTATCCAGACTATTATCATAAAACTATCCGTATAAATAATGAAAATATCAAAGTTAAACCAACATTTTACTTTTTCAGTTGATTTTCGGACTATTTTGTATCAACGTCTGGTAGATGCGATCGCACATAACACGAAGCAGATAGATATCGCACCTTCCCACCAAAACCCAATCGCGATAAGCTCCCGCTTAATGCCTCCGGCATATCGCACTTCCCCAAAAACCAAAAGCGATCGCTCCTCAAAAATCCCCCCCTTTTTAAGGGGGATTTAGGGGGATCAAACGACTCAAACTTTCGCAAACCGCCTCAAAGTCATTCAAAACCTGCTGGTTTGTAAATCGAATAACCCTTAAACCATAACCTTCTAACCTTTGAGTTCTCTCTTGGTCA
>JBHJOU010001008.1:0-4705 GCA_050329355.1 Rivularia sp. (in: cyanobacteria) | reverse complement strand
TGGGGCTTAGATTCAGGTCCCACTTGGGCATAAAGTAAATCGTGTCAAAGTGGACGACCTCCTTCTCTTGCTAGGTTCCGCTCCGTTGGAAAAAAGCTGGGGATGCCGGGGCGTCAACTCTAAACTTACACCCTCAATCAAACATTTTTTATTGAATGACAAAATGTTTTGAAATTGAATTAGTTTGGCTAGAGGAACAAAACAGCCTGCACATTTAAGTAGAAAATTGTGGAGGAAATTTTGATAACCTTAAAAATATTTAGCCTTATATGCTCATTATTTCTAATGAAGACAAACATTAAATTATCATAATCTAAACTCAAATCGAATTTTATCTTACATTTCTTTACAATAATCTGGTTTTTGCCCGAAATTCAGTAAATCTATGACTTTATAACAAGTAATTTAAATTTACTAACTATTTTTATAACTGCATTTTAAGTCTTTACACGCATATTCTTCAAAAAAATTAACATTTCATGAGTAAATACCACAGCAATTTAACCTGAATTCGATGACTATCTTTACGAGTCTACACAGAAGTCGGGTTTTTAGGATAAATGTCTGTAGTAACTGAGAATAGTGATAAAAACCCGACTTCTAAAGCCAGGAAATATCCAGGTTTTGCAGCTTCCGATAATTTAAGCAGAAAGGTCGAAAGGAGAATCTGTGTTAATTCCTTGCAATTTTGCTAAAATTTGAGGCTTAATTTTATGATATTCGGCTTGAAGTAAATTCTTGCTAAATTGGGGTTTAGCAGAAGATACCAGCGTGTGGCTGATATTGACCCAATCAAGCAGACGCTGACGTTGAACCGGAGCAATACTCGAAAGTAAAATATGGCTGCACTTAGAAGGATTTTCTCTGCCAAAAAATATTAGACGGTAGTAACCTGTTTTTCCTAAAAGAGTAACAGTGTCTTTACCCGTATTGGTTTTGAGGTCTAGATAATAAGGTAACCATTTCGCACCGAATTGACGATGATAAATAACGGTAATCCATAATAGCATTGGGTGAGGTGCAGTAATAAATAGAAATTGATTGTAGCGGGTGCAAACCAAACGCTTATGAATTTCTATTTGCGGTAACATTACCCACAGAGCGGGTGTTGGCTTACCATTTACCTCGATATTTTGAGGAAAAACGATATCAGCAATTGGTTTATCTTTGGGCCAAACAGCTTGTTTTAAAATTTCGTCATTGCAAACCGATGTATTAGCATTAAGCTGATTTTCTTGGTTAAAATTAGCCTTAACAGTAGGAGCAAGGGCAGCAACATCAGTTTTATCATAAAGATGATGATTAGTATCAGTATTTGTGCGGAACTGAGAATTTTGATAACGTTCCTCTATAGATGCTAAACTTTTGAGAATTTCACTGATACTTTGAGGACGTTCACTTGCTTGTTTAGCCAGACATTTGATCACCAAATTTTCTAGTTCTACAGGCAGTTGAAACTTCAGTTCAACTTCAGAAAAAGGGCGTGGTGCTTTATAATGATGTACTTTATACCATCCCCCAAAAGAATGATTTTCTGGTACTAAAGGCATTTTTCCTGTGAGCATCTCGAACATCATTACTCCCAAACTGTAAATATCCGAGCGGTTGTCGAGTTCCTTTCCTTCCATTTGTTCGGGAGAAGAATAAGCTAAAGTACCCAAATAATAATTAGTCTGCTGAGTATCTGAAAGTAATAACTTCGCAATCCCAAAATCGAGAACTTTGACTAATTCTCCAAAACTAGGATCATTAATTGCCAACATATTGCTAGGCTTAATGTCACGATGAATAATTGGGCAGACTTTGCCATCAACGGGGATACCATCGTGAGCGCATTGTAAACCCAAACATATTTGACGTACTAGATTCAAGAACCTGGATAGAGATATTTGGTCATCCCGGATAATATGGCTGAGACTTCTACCATGTAAATATTCCATTACATAAAACGGAGTAGAATTTTCGTCCACACCGTAATCCATGACTCTAACAATGTGGATACTTTTTTGACCTAATAAAGCACAAGTTTTAGCTTCTCGTTCAAAGCGTTCCTTTAGTCGCATTTTTTTGTTTTCAACTGAGAGAGCGAGAAACTTAACTGCTACAGGTACACCTCCTAATAAAATATCCGTAGCGCGATAAACTCGACCCATCGCTCCGGTACCGATTATTTCCTGAAGCTGGTAGCGCTTGCCGAGTAAGCGGTCTGACATAGGAACTCCAATCTGCAAAAATAATATTAAATCTTAAATCTTAAATAAGACCTGCCATGAAGACAGGTTTTGCATACAAAGAAAGCATTTAAATAATTAAAAGTCGATCTTAATCAACAACAATGGTAGATATACTCAGTTAATTTGTACAATTATTAACTTTATCTCAATTTTATAATGCCCAAATTTTACTCAAAAACTTAACTTCTCGTAAAAAAAAATTCTAGTAGGGGGCGAGAAGGAGATGGGGAGACAGTTGACAGTGGACAATAATCTATTAATCTCCGACCATACACCGTTGCAACTGATAACTGATAACTGTCCACTGTCAACTAATTTGACGTTCTACATTAGCTTCCATTGTGCTGATCAGAAAATGACCTTCCATAATTCCGCTGGTCAAGTGATAAGTATTATTGGAAACACGATGAAGAGTTTCAAATCCACTGCGACGCTGGCGATCGCCTAATACCCAGTAGCGCTGAATAATTGCCTCCGGACCAATCCAGCCTTCGCCCTCGACTTGCCCCAATAAATTATGTTGAAGTAAAAAAGTATACTGTCTTTCTCCGTCGTCCAAACGCCCTTTGTACTGTAAAGCAATTTCAGGATGTTTGGATGAAGGAAAAATCAGTTTTGTTACCATAGTGAACCAGTTATCTCGATTCCAAGCAACCAAGGTCATACCTTTAACGCTAATTGGCATACCATTACGTTCTAACCAATTTCCTTGTAACATCCAGCGTCCTGGTTCAAGTAAAAAAGTATGAGCCACCTGTGGGTAATTTCCTGTATTGTTGCAGTATCGCCAAAATTTAGTATAGCCCACGAAAATTGAAAGTTAAGAGTTAGGAGTTAGGAGTGATAACCTTTGACCTTCAACCTTTAACCTTTAACCTTTGTCTTACAAAGGTGTGTGAATGTTTCCTAAAAGTACTTCCTGACTCGCTCCGGTAGCTGCGGGGAGGTTTCCAGGAAAGCCTGTTTGCCTCCAATAGGCTAAAACTGCAAAGGCGATCGCCTCTTTAAAGTCAGCGTTTAAACCGACTTCGTTGGTAATGGAAACGGGTATGTTTCCTAACAAATCCTGTAAACGATGTTTGAGGTAAAGATTGCGACTACCCCCACCACATAAAAGTACTCGGTGCGGCATCTGTGGTAAAAAGTTACGGTAACTGTTAACAATGGAAGCTGCTGTGAGTTCGGTGAGAGTTGCTAAAAAGTCTGCTGGACTAAGTTGAAAACTTTCTGCATCTTTTATACATTGATGTAAATAATCGACTCCAAATAATTCTCTACCAGTAGATTTAGGTGGTAACAGATGAAAATATTCTTCATCGAGCCATTGTTCGACTAGTGTAAAATTTGGAGTACCGGAGGCAGCCCAGTTTCCATCTTCGTCGTAGGTTTTTGCTCCATCAGTTAAATGTTCCACTGCTAAATCGAGCAAACTATTACCCGGTCCAGTATCCCAACCGCGAATTTTTTCAAGCCAATTGTCACCATGAGCAGGAATATAAGTAATATTACCAATTCCACCAATATTTTGAATACACCTAGATTCGGAATGATGACTCAATAAAGCTGCATCTACACGAGGTACTAAAGGCGCACCTTGACCGCCGACAGCAATATCACCAATACGAAAATCGTTGATAGTAGTAATACTTGTTAACTGGCTAATTAGTATACCACGACCAATTTGCAAGCTGTAGCCAAGTTTCCCTTTACCGTATTTTCCCGTCAGTGGTCGATGGTAAATTGTTTGACCATGAGAACCGATTAAAGTCGCTTTTTGATGACCTGCTTGAATTTTGATTGCAGCTTCAGCGAAACATGACGCTACAGCATCATCTAATTCTGCTAATTCTACCATTGAGATAGTTTTGCCAGCACAAACTTCTAGAATGCGTTCTCTAATTTTTACAGGGTAGGGATATGTTTCACCCGCGACCAATTCTACTTTAATATTTAAATCTGTACCGAAAATATCTACTAAAGCAGCATCGATACCGTCTACCGATGTACCACTCATTAAACCAATTACGCGAGTCATGGAATTTTAGATTTTAGATTTTAGATTTTGGATTTGAGATTTTAACTACAGATTTACCCTGCTCCTCGAATTCTGGTTACGGGAGTGATTTGGGATAAAAGTATGTATCACCATTACAAAAAGTAATGATGTTTATCCAGACTAATCTCATAAAATAAAAGATTCAATGATTACTCGTATCTAAAATCCAAAATTCCTATACGGTAATTAGTAATTGTCCACTGTCAACTGTCAAATTAATTTTGTCTACGGTTGATTTCTTGGAGGTCGAGAGCGTAATTTAATTTCAGGACATTAACTCCAGGTTCGCCAAATATTTTGAGAAATCTATCTTTGGTATACTTGACAATAAAAGGATAAATTTGGTCGGGTTGTAAATTACGAGCGCTGGCAACTCGATCCAACTGCTGCATAGCCGATTTAAAGGTAATATGGG
>JBHJOU010000334.1:0-5900 GCA_050329355.1 Rivularia sp. (in: cyanobacteria) | reverse complement strand
TCCCAGATGCATATGATTGATAGAGTCATTGAGCGACTAGAGATAGTTGACGGCGACCATATTTTAGATTTAGGCTGTGGTTGGGGTTGTGTGGCTAATTACATGATGTCGAAGTTCCCCAATGTACGGTTTACAGGGCTGAACTTAAGTCATCGACAATGCGAGTATATACGCCACAAAATGCAAAACCCTCAAAGTTACCTGAGTTCGGATCGATTCACTCTTCACGAAGGGGATTTTAACGAAGTAAAATTTATTGAGAAATTTGACAAAATTCTTTCAATCGGAGTTTTTGAGCATATTGGAAATCTCACAAATGCTCTTGAGAAATTAGCCTCTTTTCTCAAAAGTGATGGCAAGGTATTTATTCATATTATTACTGTCCGTATTCCCAACAATATGTCGTCTGGTTTTACACACAAGTTCATTTTTCCTCACGGTCGTTATTGGAATTATGATGCGATTCCCACTCACAATCGTGATTTAAAAACAGTTAATCAGTGGTATATAAATGGGATGAATTATCATAAAACTTTGACAATGTGGTTACAAAGATTTGACCATTATCAAGAGAATATCAAATCTTTAGATTATGGTATGGACTACGAGAAATTCCGTAGGATGTGGCGTTTTTATTTACTTATGCTAGGAACGATTTTTGCGACTTGCGAGGGAGAATACAACGGAAATGGTCAGTATTTGATGGTTCGTAATTAGTAACTACTTAGGGAACAGGAACACTATTTAACACCCCATTTATAGTATTCAACAAATCCGACTTCGTAAATGGTTTGGCTAAAAACCCTTGAATTCCAGTACCTGCTGCTTTGACTAAAGCTTCAGTAGAAGCTAATCCACTCATCACAATAATTTGAACTTGCGGGTTTAGCTGTTGTAAAGTCATTATGGCTGTTGCTCCGTCCATTTCTTGCATCATCATATCTATCAATACAAGGTGAATTTTCTTTTGATTTTGCACATATGTTGAAATCGCTTCAATACCATCGACTGCCGTAAACACATTAAAGTTATGACTTTCCAAGGTAGTTTTAATAATTTCACAAATTGCTGGTTCGTCATCTACTACTAAAATCAGTTCTGAGTTGCCGATTTGCACTGCATTTTCTTGTGCTGTTTCGATTGTGGTTTCCTGAGTACTAGGTAAATATACTTTGAATTGACTACCTTTTCCCAACTTGCTGGTTACTTCAATAAAACCACCGTGGTTTTTAACAATGCCGATCGCAGTTGATAAACCCAATCCTGTCCCTTTTCCTGGTTCTTTGGTGGTAAAAAACGGTTCAAAAACGCGCTCGATGATTTTTGCAGGAATACCTGTTCCGGTATCGGTAATTGTGACTGCAACGTAATTACCAACTTTTGCCTCGATGTTCATTCTGGTGTAGCTTTCATCAATATACTGGTTTTGCGCGGCAATAGTTATTGTTCCACCATTCGGCATTGCATCGCGAGCATTGACAACCAAATTCATCAATACTTGATATATTTGAGTCGGGTCTGCGGAAATTGTCAATAGGTCTTGCGGTAGATTTCTTTGAATTACAATTGATTTGGTAAATGTTCCTTTGGCAAACTGTTCGATATCTTTCAACAGATGTTTGACTTGTAATACCGTGCGCTTGCCTTCATTACCGCGAGCGAATGTGAGGATTTGCTTCACTATGGAGGCACCACGTTTAGCACTGTTTTCTAGCATCGCCAGCATTTCGCTGCAATCTGGCTGTTGACTGCTCAATTTTAACGGTAGCAGTTGGGCGATCGCCAAAATCGGTGTGAGTATATTATTCAAGTCGTGAGCGACACCGCTTGCTAAAGTTCCCAGGCTTTCTAAGCGTTGGGTGCGGAGAAATTGATTTTCCAGTTGCTTTTTCTCGGTGATATCGGTGTCTACAGTCAGGATTGATTCGGGGTTTCCGGTTTCGTCGCGGACTAATGTCCAACGGCTAGCAACGATAATATTTTTACCTGTTTTAGTAACTTTGTGCAATTCTCCTTGCCACGAACCAGTTTCAACAACATTGTGAAGTGCTTCTTCTAATTCTAATGAAATTTCTGCATATAAAAGCTCGTTGGCAGTCTTGCCGATGATTTCTTGTTTGTTCCAGCCATATATTAGCTCGGCGCTGCGGTTGCAATATGAAATATATCCGTCTAAATTTCTAACTAGAATTGCATCTGTAGTTATATCGAGTAATTGCGCTTGTTCAGCAATTTTTTCTTCAGCTTGTTTGCGTTGGGTAATATCAGAAAACGAAGTAACTGCACCACTAGGAATAGTTTCTCCGGCTAAAAATAACGGTTCGGAATTAATCAAAATCCAGGTGAGTTCTCCATTGGGTTTGTGTACTCCCATCACCGTATCCGAACAAGGTTTACCCGTATGCAACGCAGTCATTGCTGGATGATTTTCACCGGGAAAGGGAGAACCGTTTTCATGGATTGTCTTCCATCGGGGATCTACAGAAGTGCGTCCCTTTATTTGTGCGGCTGATAACCCTAAAATCTTCTCTGCACTGGCATTACAGGAAATTATAGTACCATCAGCTTGCTGAATTACTATACCTTCATGCATCGATTTGACAACAGAACAATAGCGTTCTTTATTCTGACGCAGTTCTAATTCTATTTGCTTATATTCGCTAATATCTTGAGTAATGCCATAGTAACGACGCAAATTTCCTTGAGAATCCCGCTCTACTCTTCCACACATAAATACATAACCAATGGTATCATCGGCACGTAAAAGACGAACTTCAGTTTCGTAAGGGATACCCTGCTCAATGCAAGCCATTACCATCTGATAAATGCGATCGCGGTCTTCTGGATGTACGATTGTATTGATCAGAGTTTCGACATCAGGTATTGCATCGCCGGGATTCAAGTTAATGATTCGGTAGTATTGCTCAGACCACCATTTTTCATTTGTAGTCAAATCACTAGACCAACTGCCCATTTTAGCGATTCTTTGCGCTTCTTGCAGCAGCATTTCGGTGCGTCTTAATTGTTCTTCTACCTGCTTGCGTTCGCTGATATCGGTAAGAGTTCCTAAATATCCGGTAATCTCTCCCATTTGACTATAAATCGCCACAGCATTTCCAAACACCCAAGTTACTTTACCAGACGGCGTGCAGAAACGATATTCCATGGCAAACTCTCGTCCTTGGGCTGCTGCATCATACCATTCGCGAAAAACTTCTTCTTTGTCTTCAGGATGTAAAGTCTTAGCCCAACCTTCTCCCATCGCTTCTTCTGAAGAAATTCCGGTAATTTCTAACCAGCGCGGGTTGACAAATAAACATTTTCCTTGATTGTCAGTTTGAAATATTCCTACAGGTACATGATTGACCAACAATCGAAAACATTCTTCTGCTGGAGTTGTATTGATTACTTTACTCAAAGCAAGCAAATCAACATTTTCGGCATTAAAATGCATAGCTTAAATGCCTCAGAACAAATTTAGGGGAAAATGAATACAGGGGTTATACTGGAAAGCTTTAATCTAATCATAACTTATATTATTTGTAAATATTTTTAGTAACAAATTTAGTTTTATCGCCAGCGATCGCCAATATGATCTTAATAATAGAGGCTGCTGATGTTGTAGAGACAAATCTTTATATAAGTATTTTTTTGTTAATTATTGTAAAGAATAGTTAGAAGCAAGAGTCAGATTTATATAAACAATCAGGAATTAATCAAGAATTAGGTTATTTTGATTATTATTTGAATATTGGTTGAAATTTAACTCAAAACTTGCTCAACTTCTCGTCTTGGTGTTGGCTTAACTTCTTTAGAGAAACCCAGACGCAAAATAATTTGTGGAAAACCGGGTTGAGATAATATTTTCATAAGTTCCCGTCGTAGTGTTGGTACTTGTATGGGTTGATTCAAGAACGAACTGTGAAGTCCTACAGCCTGTCCCCTTAACAACACCCTTTCCAAAGCTTGTCCCGTTGCTAGCCAATCACTATGAGTATCATCTTGAGTACCTAATACTACAATTGCGGGTGAATGTTCAATAAGTTTACGACTGCGTTCGGCTAGAGAATTGCCTAAATTAAAAGTTCGTAAAACCAAAGCGAATAAAGGAGTTGTAAAATCTAAATGTTCGTCAATACCTTGAGCATAGCCGGGAATACCATCATGAGTTTTACTAGTAGCAGGGCGAATCCAATGTGCTAATTCGTGACGATAATGAGGGTCAGCCATTAGCAGATGTTCCGCTTGTACTACTAATTCAGCAATTTGATGACGAACAGTTCTTTTTTTGACAATATGTAGCCATGCTCCCTCTTGTTCTGCATCTGACTGTAACCATTTGAGTAAAGATTCTGGAACATCCCACCACTGATAATTTTGTCTGTTGGTATGTCGTTTGAGAATTGCATGAAATAAAAGCTTATCATCAGTACTTTCCGATATTGGATGTCCTAAATTAATACAAGCTAACAAATTTGGGTTTGTCGGGTCGGGAAAAGTTGTAATTTGACCTTTATAGCCAAAATGATGTAAAGCAATGCGTAAATTAAGCAATGCGGTAGCGCAACTGATAATTAATTCCCGACCCTTGGGGTCAACAACGGCTAAATTGCGATTCTGGTCAGCATACAGATAAATGGTTGCCGAATCTATTTTGAATAACCACGGTTGAGTATTGTGACTCGAAGGAGCTAAAATAGCGTAATTGAGAATAAATTTGATTTTTTCCTCACTTGTACCAGTTGTGGGGAAATCGGTTTCTTTGATATTCCAAGCATTTGATAATTTAGACATCATAAACCCGCAGGTAAAACAATAAAAAGTTAGAACAAAACATTTTAATTAGCACTTAAACTTCTAGCTCTTGATTTTGAGATGTTTCCGTAGTTGAAAAAGTCGGTGATTGGATTGTCATCACAGAACAAGGTGCATGATGCAGTACATAATTGCTAACACTACCTAAAAAGAATTCACTCAAACCACGACGACCTCGACGACCGATTACAATCAGATCAGCATCCCAACTACGAGCCATCTGACAAATCATTCGACTTGGTTCACCTGTATTGAGAATAAATTCAGTTTTGACACCAGAAGAATTTGCTGATTGACACAAAGAACGCAGCCAATTTTCTCTACTTTGCTTAAGTTCTTGCCAATTTTTCAAATTCTTTTGATCAGTTTCAGTTTGCAATTCTGCAATAAATAAAGGTTCAATATAATCTTCATCTACTTCATCTGATGGAAATAGAACGTGTAGCAGCATTAAACTTGCACCTGAACATTTTGCTAAAAACACAGCTCGTTCAAAAACCTGTGTACTCATTTGAGAATTATCAATAGAAACCAAAATTTTGCTAAACATAATCAGGTGTTAGTAGTTAATTGTTAGTTGTTAATTGTTAGTTGTTAGAAGGACGCTCGGACGGGAGTTATCAGTTATTTGTTGCGACAGTGTATCGTCTATTAATAAGGCGCTCACCGCACTGGGTGAACGCTAACACTGTTCACTGGTTTAATTACTGGTTGCCTTCTCCTCACAAGTTCCTCAAATTTTAAATTTATGATTCAACTGTCAGTTAACAGTCCTGTGTATAATCCAAAAATTTGAAAATATTGTAGTGCTTACATCTTGCTCGCTAATATTATACAAATTAAATGCGTAACAACTTATCAAATACGATGGAATTACATCAAAGCTGCTTCCATGAGCAAAGAATCAGCCGCTTCTTGATAAACTGGTTTTTGGATTGTCAAAACAGAACAAGGTGCATGATGCAGTACATAATTGCTAACGCTACCCAAGAAAAACTCACTCAATCCTGTCCTTCCATGACGACCAACTACAATCAAGTCAACCTCTCGACTACGAGCAACATTACAAATCATATATCCTGGAG
>JBHJOU010000149.1:0-4213 GCA_050329355.1 Rivularia sp. (in: cyanobacteria) | reverse complement strand
CTGCTGTTGTTGATATTGTTTGGCAATCTCAGGAGTATGGGTAATAGCCTCCCAAGCTTTTTCGGTAAATTGGTTTGGATTAGTAGGTTGCATAGGCTTTCTCAAAAAGGTAACAACTTGATTACCACAAAAAATTAAACAATAAAAAATAAACAATTCTTTCTATAAAACATTTTAAAAAAAGTCATGCATCTTACAAGGTCGGTGTTCACCCCTGAGTTAGTCGTATTTCCCTAAAATAATTTTGGATTTTAAATTTTAGATTTTAGATTGGAGTTAAAGGTTAAAACTCATAACTCCTAACTCATAACTCATAACTTTTCTCTCCATCCCCCCAACGAGTTACCATAACTTCAGGTCGGATTTAAAATAAATGCAATGACCAATCATTCCTTGATGGTACAAGCCCCTGGATTGATTCCTGGGGCCAATCCAAAATCCAAAATCCAAAATCTAAAATCGGATGACTGAATTTTACAACTTTGAAGACGAAGAATTTAACTTTATCGATGATGAGTTACCTCCGAGAAAGCCGATTCGGGATATGACTGACACAGAATTATTGCAACGCTTCAAAAATTTTTTTACTAGCAGCGATCGCGCTATGTTGCAAGATTGTCTTTTCCGTATAATTAATCGTGATGATGGAACTGGTGTTTTAGAAATCCTTTGCCCTAATGCTGTTGTACAGCATCGTCTTTCTCGAAAATCCTTGAAAATAAGTAATACTATTAGCACTTGTTGGAGTCATGTCAAATTATTCTCTTTATGCATTAAGGAAAATGACCAGTTGTTATGCAAGCGCTTTAAACATGGTGGTCATTTATTAAAAGATACTTAAGCTAAATTGATCGATTTTTTGCGATCGCCCAATCCAAACTCGTTGCCATCACGTTGTAATTTCAGAATAATGCCTAAAAAACCAAAATTTCCTTATTTATTGGGTTCTAAGTGGACATCTCAACAAAAAATTGATGGCTGGAGACACTTTCAAGTCATCAACCGTAAAAACCAAGGTAAGTGGGTATATGCAGAAATGGTCGCTTCTTGCGATTCCGAGGTTCGTTTTTGGATGAATGCTAAATTATTACAAGACCGTTCAACTTGGCAACCAGGTTGGCAATCTTTACAGGAAATGGCGCAAATCAAGAATGAGAATGCTTGTTGATCAAGATAAATTTATTTATGATCAACAGACTCGCTGCAATATCATATCTTTCAAAAAAGCTTTAAATTTAAGCTTTTTTTAGATTTATGTCTAAATTACACCAGCTATTATGAGCTTGAAATTAATTTAAATGGTAAATTTAAAAAAAAATTACTCCATTTGATAAATGTGATTATTTTTAACATTTCTGAATTTAAGCTTTTAAAAGCTATAGCAATCCTATTTGATTTGTATCGAAATCACTGTGTTCAGATCCCCGACTTCTTCAAAAAGTCGGGGATCTAAATTCTTATTTATGATTTAGAATTGCGATAAATCATTGTTGTGTAAGAGTTTGAGTGAGATTTTTTTGCTAAAATTCCCTCAAGCAATCAAATAGTATCTGGATCGAGGTTTTTAATTATTTTTTTTTCGTGAAGTATCCGAGTTTTTACTTAGGTACGCAGCGGGATTTTTTTTTCATAAATCAAGCTTTCACAAGCTATTTAAAAATTTTAAATAATTATACTCACAGTAAAAATACAACATCAATAAACACTCAGTATTATTGCTGAATATCTGTAATTAAGCTGAACTGGATTTGAATGCTAACTTTTTGACGTTTACGCCATTTCCCAGCAAAAAAATACTTGTATCCCTAAGCCCTCATATAATAGGCTATGCCGTGGTTTTATCTTGTTTATTAATTGTTTATTAATTATTTATAATTATTTTTTTGGGATGAAAGGCATATATATCAGATATTTGAGATTTAGTTGATATTTTTTGTTTATTGTAACTAATTATATATAAATAATTAAATAAAACGTATTATTAAGTTAATTTAAACATTGCTAGACTTTTGCAAGGGATAGTGTTTTAAATAGTAACTAATGAACTATATTTCTAAGCAATCAACTCCATTACATTCTCAAAGCTTTATAGTTTTGGGTGTAACTTGGACATTAACGAGATTCAATTGACCCAAAACTTACAACCCTTTGTTAGACAGAGGTAAAAGTAGATTATTTGAGTCAAGAGTTTGATAAGAAACTATAAGAGGTAATAAAAGTGAGATTAGCAGTTTACGGTAAAGGCGGAATAGGTAAATCCACAACCAGTTGTAATATTTCCGTAGCCTTAGCTAAGCGCGGTAAAAAAGTTCTACAAATTGGCTGCGATCCTAAACATGATAGTACCTTCACCTTGACCGGATTTTTGATTCCGACGATTATTGATACCTTACAAGAAAAAGATTTTCATTACGAAGATATTTGGGCAGAAGACGTTATTTATAAAGGTTATGGCGGAGTAGATTGCGTCGAAGCTGGTGGACCTCCAGCAGGTGCAGGATGTGGTGGTTATGTAGTTGGAGAAACCGTAAAACTACTCAAGGAACTGAATGCTTTTGATGAGTATGATGTAATATTGTTTGACGTTCTTGGTGACGTAGTTTGTGGTGGATTTGCAGCACCGCTTAATTATGCTGATTACTGTTTGATTGTTACAGACAATGGCTTTGATGCTTTATTTGCTGCTAACCGTATTGCTGCTTCTGTGAGAGAAAAAGCCCGGACTCATCCATTACGACTAGCGGGTTTGATTGGTAATCGCACCTCCAAACGCGATTTAATCGAAAAATATATTGAAACCGTACCGATGCCAGTTTTAGAAGTTTTACCATTGATTGAAGATATCCGTGTTTCCCGCGTCAAAGGCAAGACTTTGTTTGAAATGGCAGAAACAGAACCGGGGTTGAACTTCGTTTGCGACTATTATCTCAGTATTGCTGACCAGCTTTTAGCCCGTCCCGAGGGGGTAATTCCACAGGATGCTCCAGACAGAGAATTATTCTCATTGTTGTCAGATTTTTATCTAAATCCGAATAAACCACAGGTTACTAATCCCGAAGAGCAACTAGACTTAATGATTGTATAAATCATTAGTTTATTTCTCGGTAGGGAGAAGATAACATGGCTTTCTTTTATAGTTTTACGGATTCTCTAAAGCAGAAGTGGTTGCAATTCTACGCCTCGAATCGCGACTGGATTAAATTACATATGGAAGTAGACTCGGTTTATACACCCGATGGTGGGAAACGTCCATCTTCTTACCTCATTTTGGGAGTAGCAAACGCTCTAGAACCGAAGTTAGCGCAATTAATGTTGCCATTTTCCAAATTAAATGCAGATGCCGATACTTTGGTTGAAGTACTTGATTTGCATTTCGATCCAGATGCAGCCCTTGGAAAGCAGTCTATGCAGCCAGTATCGCAAGAGGAGCAAGGGGACGATGCAGAATTGTCAATAGGTCAAAATCCCGACGAATTTGCTAGCATTGCTTCTCAAATCAACGATTCTGAGGATAATGATGATTCTGAAGACGCAACTTTGGTAGTAGTAGAAGAAGCCTGGGGTGGACAAGATTTTTCACAAGATTTTCAAAGCCAAGAAAGCGGATTGGATGACATCCAAGTTGAGGGATTGGGAGATATTTCTGTAGAAGAAGAATCTGCTTTCGACAAGCCCGCGCAAAACTCCAGCATAGAGGAAGAAGACGCTTTTGGTGATATTTCCTTCGATGAGTTTAAAGATGGAGATAGCACTGGTTTTGGTGATGCTTTAACAGATGTTTGGGGTGAAGAATCCGCAAATAAAGATAACGAGATATTTTTAGGGGAAGATATGAATGATGGATCTATTGACGATTCGGAAATAGCCCGTCTCTTCCCCAACAGCTAAGAGTTAGGAGTTAAGAGTTAAGAGTTAAGAGTTAAGAGTTATGAGTTAAGAGTTATGAGTTAAGAGTTATGAGTTAAGAGTTAAAAGTTAGAAGAGTTAGAAAAGTTAGAAAAGTTAGAAGAGTTAGAAGAGTTAGAAGAGTTAGAAGAGTTAGAAATTTAACTCCTCACTCCTAACTCCTAACTCCTCACTCCTAACTCCTCACTCCTAACTCCTCACTCCTAACTCCTCACTCCTCACTCCTCACTCCTAACTCCTAACTCCTAACTCCTCACTCCTCACTCCTAACTCCTCACTCCTAACTCCTCACTCCTAACTCCTAACT
>JBHJOU010000164.1:0-2448 GCA_050329355.1 Rivularia sp. (in: cyanobacteria) | reverse complement strand
AATAATCCCAACGAACAAACAGCGAGAAATCAATTTATGGAAAGTCATGAAGATAAATATGAAGCAATTTCTGCATTTGCTCGTCAATTAGTAGCATCTTTAAGGAATCAGTGAACAGTGAACAGTTAACAGTTATCAAGCAACTATGAACAAAACATTTTTTTTAACAGTTTTACTTACATTAATAACCTTGCCAGCAATTGCTCAATTAGGTAATGTATGGAGTGATTTTCAGAATTATGCCATCGATTTACAAAATTATTTGCAAGATAATATATCAGATACATTGCAACCTGTAGATTCAGAAACTCAAACGGCAATTAACAGCTTTAATGGAGAATTAAATATCCCCAATCCGGTGGCTGTGAGGAAAAGTTTGAATGACGATATTATCATAAATTCGTTATCAGATAATTTTGAAAATAATTCAGCAGTAAACGCTAAATTAGTTGGAAACGAAATTGATAGACTACTTACTCGTAGTGTTGCGGTAGGAATTTTAGGAGAAGAAGCACAAATACGTTCAAGAAACAAATTAGAAAGTATTGATAGGTCAATTGATTTTACAACACAAATCGCACAACAAGCACGAGAAAGTTCAAATAATCTATTAGATAATCTTACAGAGTTAGGTAGTAGTTTAAATCCATTATCATCATTAACTAATCGGAATCAATCAGAATTAGTTAAATTGCAATCACAAAGCATTGAAATTGAAAGTGAACAATCAAAAATGATTGGAGATAATCTAGCTCAGACAATACAATTACATCAAACAATGCAATATTCTAATTTGAATTTAGCCAATATTTCTCAAGAAATCGAAGCATCAAATCGTGCTAGAAGAGTTGATATGTCCGCAGAAGCAGCAAGACTTTTAAGAACAACTTCTCAAGTTGATTTAATGGGTAGGAGGAAATAGTTTGGAGCTTGGAGTTAATAATATAAGATTGAGAAATAATAAACGCAAAGGAACGCTGAGGTTCACGTAAAGGAATACAGAGGTTTAATTAAAGTTTTCGATAATCATAGAAATTGAGTAATCAGAAACCGATCAAATTGACGTTTATTTTACATATCAATTCTTTATAATCCAAAATTTCAAAATGCAATTAGCACAAATTGGTATCAATGAAATATTAAAAGATGGTGCAACAACTGCTCAAGGTATCGCTGAAGGTTGGGATAAACAATGGGTGGATTTGTTGCAAACTAACACCAACAATAACTTATATGGAGCTTTAACTAATCTCGGTGTATTTTTCGCAGTTGGTACGTTACTAATTTTTATGACGCAATGGTTAAAAGATACGATAAATAACGATTATTCGCGTCCCATATCAGATTTGATTTGGCCTTTTATAGTAGTATTATTTTTAGCTAATACTGGAAATGGCACTTTATTATCAAACTTAACTTTAGGAGTACGAAATTTTGTTAATGGTATTAACCAACAAGTAGTAGAATCAGCCGATATTGACCAAACTTATCAGCAAGCAATTAATATGAGTATTGCCGAAGATGTGGTAGGTTCTTTTTTACTTCCTTGTCAATCTTTAAATGGTGAACAACAAAGAGAATGTTTTATCAAAGCAACAGAAAAAATTGATAATTTATGGCAAGAATATAGAAATTTATACGGAAATAAACCTTGGATAAATCGATTAGAAAGTCAGGTAAATCAAATCACTTTAGGAACGGGTGTTTTATCGGAAGAAGCATTTAATTCTTTAATTGGCTCCAGCGTTCAAATTACTATCAAAAACTTTTTAATTTCCCTACAAGCAGCATTTCAGAACTTGATAGAAGCTACAATGTTATTAATAGCAGCTTTAGGACCTTTAGCGGTGGGTGGTTCATTATTACCAGTTGCAGGTAAACCTATTTTTGCATGGTTGACTGGGTTTTTCTCTCTAGGGATTGCCAAAATTTCTTTCAATATTATTGCTATATTAACAGCAGCAGTAGTTGTAAATAATCCAGCGCAAAATCTGAATACAAATCCAGATTTAATGTGGTTTATTATTTTCTTAGGAATACTCGCTCCAACTCTATCTTTAATCACAGCCGCAGCCGGAGGATTTGCTGTATTTAGTGCTATTAGCAATACCGCTTCCTGGGTAAAATCAGTGAACAGTTAACAGTGAACAGTTAGGAGTTAAGAATTAGGGGTGAGGATTTATAAATTTATTAAATCATCCGAATATTACATTTAAAAGTAAGTTAGTAGTAGGAGCATCTTGCTCCCTAGAAATAAATTTTACTTCTTAATTTAAAAAAAATCATGCTTTATTACTAAACTTATAACTCAAAATTATTTACTTTAACTCCTAACTCCTAACTCCTAACTCCTAACTTCTAACTCCTAACTCCTAACTCCTAACTCCTAACTCCTAACTCCTAACTCCTAACTCCTAACTCCTAACTCCTAACTCCTAACTCCTAACT
>JBHJOU010000629.1:0-4159 GCA_050329355.1 Rivularia sp. (in: cyanobacteria) | reverse complement strand
TTTGCTTCAATATTCATTTTGGCATAGCTTTCATCGACAAATTTGTTCCGAGCTGCTATCGTCAAAATTCCTCCATCTGGCATTGCATCGCGAGCATTTACTACTAAATTCATCAACACCTGATGCAGTTGAGTGGTATCTGCTGAAACTGCCCACAATTCTGCTGGTAAATTTCTGTCAATTTCAATGTTTTTCGGAAATGTTCCTTTTACAAAGTCTTCAATATCTTTCAAAAGATGCTTGACTTGTACCACGGTATGTTTACCTTCATCACCGCGAGCAAATGAAAGCACTTGCTTGACTAAATTTGCACCCCGTTTGGCATTTGCTTCCAGCATTACCAGCATTCCCTGGGAAGTTTCATCTACATTCCCAAGTTTGAGCGGCAGTAACTGCGCGATCGCCAAAATTGGTGTAAGCATATTATTTAAATCGTGAGCTATACCGCTTGCTAAGGTACCGAGACTTTCTAAACGTTGAACGCGGAGAAATTGACTTTCAAGCTGTTTTTTCTCGGTGATGTCGGTATCTACGCTCAAAATTGATTTTGGGTTGCCGGCTCGATCGCGCACGGAAGTCCAACGGCTCGCAACAGTAATTTCTCTACCTTGTTTGGTAATTTTTCTTAGTTCACCTTGCCAAGAACCACTGAGTTTTACTCCTTGGAGTGCTTCGAGTAATTCTAAAGAAAAATCTTCATACAAAAGCTCGTTGGCACTCTTTCCTAAAATTTCCTGTGCTGTCCAACCGTACATCCGCTCTGCACCTGGGTTGCAGTATAAAATATTTCCTTCTAAACTGATTAAGAGAATTGCATCTGTGGCAACATCGAGTAAAGCTGCTTGCTCAGCAATTTTCTCTTCCGCTTGTTTACGCTCGGTTATATCTATGCAAGAACCAATATAGCCAGCAAAACTTCCATCTGCATTAAATCTAGGACTACCTTTGTCTAAAATCCAGCGATATTCATGATTGCGATTTTGTAGACGGTATTCCATGGAAAACCCTTGACGAGCATCAAAAGCATTAAAGTAAATTTCTACACAGCGTTCTCGATCATCGGGATGAACTCCTTCTATCCAACCGTTACCAATTTCTTCTTCTAAAGTTCGTCCGGTAAATTCCAACCAATTAGCATTAAAATAATTACAAGATTTGTCACATCCAGCCATCCAAATCAATACAGGGGCTGTATCTGCCATTGTACGGAATCTTTCTTCACTTTCTCGTAATGCTACTTCTGCTTGTTTATATTCGCTGATATCTTTGGAAATACCATAAAAACGCACAATTTTTCCTGTTGCATTCCGTTCTACTTTTCCACAAGAAAATGCGTAACCAAGAGTTCCATCTGAATGGATAAATCGGAATTCTGTTTCATAGGGAATACCTTGCTCGATAGCACTTTTAATTAGCTGATTTACCCGTTCCCTATCCTCTTCATAAATAAATTGATTGATAGCTTGAATATCAGGATGAATATTATCTTGATTGTGATTAAAAAATCGATAAAATTCTTTTGACCACCAAGTTTCATCTGTTGTCAAATCCCATGACCAACTGCCAATTTTAGCAATTCGTTGTGCTTCTTGCAACAAAGCTTCTGTTTGACGTAATTTTTCTTCGGCTTGTTTACGTTGAGTAATATCTCTAATTACAGCTAATAAGCCAATTTTTTCACCGCTATTATTATTCAGAAAACAAACCGATAACTCAACGTAAATTTGCTCTCCATTCTTTTTTATATGAATATTTTCTCCCTGCCACCAACCAATTGCTGATAAACTTTCTTTAGCAATTTGTTTATCTTGTAAATTGAGCCACTTATATTCATAAACGGATGATAATTTTCTTCCGATGAATTCCGCAGCATTAATATTATATTGCTCCTCGGCTCGTTTATTTAAATAAATAATTTTATGTTCGTTATCAACAGCAATCACTGCATCGCTGACATGAGCTAAAATATTCGCATCAAATTTAATTTGTGCTTCTGCTGCTGAAATATCTGTAATTGCCTGTTGCTGATTATCAGCATTTGCATGGTTTAGCTCGCGAATTTTTGTTTCTAATTCAACTTGTTTTTGCAGAATGTCGATAATACCATCATCTTCATCTACAAGCATTCGTAATAACTTTTTCTCTTCAATAATTCCGATAAAATTATCTTTTTCATCCACAACAGGTAAATGGGAAATTCGACGCTCACCCATTATTCGTAAAACTTTAAAAATATCTTGATTTGGTGATTTTTTTAAGCTGATGATTTCTCGTCTCATCACCTCACCTATTTGAATAGACGACAAATCTCTACCAGAAGCAGCCAGTCTGAGTGCATCTGCTTGAGTGAATATCCCCATCAAACAAGATTCTTTAACAATTAAGACACAGCTTGCCTTTTCTTCATCTGCATAACTGATATTTAACATCAAAGTAATTGCATCGCTTACCAAGGTTTCTGGTGTAACTGTTAAACAATAAGTATCAATAACCCGATTTAAAGCAACTAAATTATTAAACTCGGTAATATATGACATAGTACAAATGCCTTGTAAATAATTAAGGCAATTAGGGTATATATATCGTCAATTTCACTCAATTTTTGCGAAAAAATCTGTTTTACAGAATAAAGCTTCAGAAAATAATACAAGATAATAAAATATAATAAAATTAATTAAGTAACTCGCTGAAAACAAACACAAATAGCACAGGTTTACAAAGTTTTATCACTACTTGTTCCGAAATAACTACTCCTCAATCCTAATTATGATTTTCAACACCAAGCGACTTAAATTAATTAATTATTTATTTACTTAATTATTTATTATTTTCAATTTTAGAAACAACTCACCTTAGTATTCTAGCAATTTTTCAAAACTTAACAGTTAAAAAATGTAGAAACACTTGGGTATTGTGTCTCTACATCAATAAAATTCGATAATTTATATTTGAGGGGAATTTAGCAAGATGTTTGTTTATTCAACTTTTACTTGTAGCCTCCACCTTTGCTGTTGAAAGTGTTTCGTCAGGATGATCAATTATTCCTTGTACTGTTAACACCGAACAAGGAGCATGATGAAGTACATAATTACTCACACTACCCAACAGAAGTTCGCTGATTCCCCGACGACCGCGACGACCGATTATAATTACATCAGCTTGCCAATTTCGAGCCATATCGCAAATTATTCGAGATGGTTCACCAATATTTTGAGAAAATTCTGTTTCAACTCCTAATTCGGTAAGTTGTTCGCACAGCGATCGCAACCATTTTAATCTACTATCTTTCAGCTTTTCCCAGTCATTCGCATATTTACTATTATTTGGCTGCAATTGGGGATAAAGAATTGTTGGTTGTAAAAACAAAGGATCGGTATATTGCTCATCAAGTGGAGATAAAACGTGTAGCAACATTAACTTTCCATTTGTTACTTTGGCTAGAGATACAGCTTCATCAAGCACTTGCTGATTCTGAACTGAATTATCGATGGCAACAAGGATTTTATTAAACATGATATTAATCCTTCGTTATTGAATAATTAGTAATTCGTAACTGTTAACTGGTTCCTGGTCTCTATCTTTTTTATATTCAAACAATATGAGGATTTTGTGAGGATTAAGTTTTGTTTCGCCCATCTATGATGTAAGGGATCAAAACGTCTGGAATACTACTTTTGCGCCGAATAACAAGTATTTTTTAGATTTATAGATTTATATTAAGCCCTTCAACTCTAATTACAAACAAACCCTTTCCTGTTTATCATCAGCTTATTTTCGTTGTGAAAAATATTTGATATTACTCACAACTTCCTCATATTTTTTTTCTATGATTAAAGGATTAATATTTATCTGCTAATTTTGCCGCACTTTCGTATTTCTGAAATAATTGTCAATAATGATTTAGGAAAAAAACAATCATGAATTTCTGTCCTTGCTGTAACGATACACTTTTATCTCACATTAGTAATAACCATACTTACTGGTTTTGTCCGACTTGCTGGCAAGAAATGCCTGTATGTGCTTTGCCAAATTCACATTCCTTTACAGAAGTAATATCGAATAGATTGTCTAAAATGCATCAAAAAGTAGGCAAATCTAGTTTAATCTCTTCTAAATCTTCGAGGAATTCATCAGAACTTGCTCTCATGGAAGTTTAATA
>JBHJOU010000544.1:0-4005 GCA_050329355.1 Rivularia sp. (in: cyanobacteria) | reverse complement strand
ACCTTAAACAATGTTTCATATCAGTTAAAACAAGGAGATTAAGTATATAAGCTAGCTTTGTTTTATTCTAAAAAACAGTAAAAATACCTTTGTGACAGTTAGGGTGCGGAATGTGGGTTCTATATCTTGCTAGAGGTTTTAGAACAAGAACAATTCAAATGGGTTTTTAGGTAAATAGCCGTCTTTAATATGGCACCAGAAAGCTACCCAAAAAAATTCTCACAATGGGTAGCTTTCACCAGAAATTAAATTACACTTTTATATCCACTACCAAAGCCTCTAAGATAAATAACCCGTAGAATCATAAATTATTTAAGGCTTAGGTAATACCACAGATTTGCGAGAAAGTTGATTCTGCTCTCCAGACGCAAAATAGTTGTTTGATAAAATCGACAGCGCACGCGCATAATGAGGGTCTTGATTTGTTCCCAGCAGTTTAGGATCGGAAGCAAGTTGACGTTCCTGCGATGCTGTCAAATCCATTTGTATATCGGGTGTAATTCCCTTTTTATTGATATCAGTTCCTTTAGGAGTATAGTAATGAGCAATCGTAATTGCTATACCAGAACCATCTGCTAGTTGATGGACTGATTGTACTAATGCTTTGCCAAAAGTTTTAGAACCGACTACTGTTGCTCGCTTGTTATCCTTGAGTGCGCCTGTAAGAATTTCACTGGCACTAGCTGAATTGCCATCTACTAAGACTACTAAGGGAAGATTTGTCAAAGCTGTACTGTTGGCTTTGGTCAATTCGCTGCCACCTTTACGGTCTTCTGTACGAACAATATCACCTTTATCAAGCCACATCCGAGCAATCTCAATGCTTGCATTTAACAAACCACCAGGGTTTCCTCGCAAGTCTAGCACGAAGCCATCAACGTTACTCGCGTTCAATTGACGGATTGCACGCTGCATTTGCTCTGCTGCATGAGCGCTAAATTCCCGCAAACGAATATAACCAACCTGCCGATTACCTTCTTTTCTAAGGGTATACATCACGGTTGGTACTTCAATAGTCGATCGCGTCAACTTGATATCAAATGGTTTTTGAGTAGGTCTTCCTAAGCGCAAATTGATTGACGTACCCACCTTACCTCGAATTAACTCCGAGGCATCCTCTATTTTCATGTTTTTGGTGGTTTTTCCGTCAATAGCCAAAATCACATCACCTGCTTTGATACCCGCTTTTAATGCCGGAGAGTTTTCTAAAGCCTCTACAACTGTTAAAAGCTGGGTTTGTTGATTGATCTCCATCCGAATACCAATCCCGGAAACTTCCCCAGAAGTCTGAGAAGTCAGAGTTTGATAATCTTGGGGATCCATAAAACGAGTGTATGGATCGTTCAATTTTTTCAAAGTTTGACGAATTGCACTATAAGCTTGCTCGCGAGTAGTATAGTTATTTTTTAACAAAGTCTTTCTGGTAGCTATCCAGTCTTGGTTGTTAAATGAGCCATCTACATATTCACGATTCACTAATTGCCATACTTGGTCAACAATGGCTTTGGGGCTATCCTGTAGAGCAGCTTGAACGGAACGACACCAAACTGGACCAAATACAGACACTGCCGCTGTGGTGGCTATTGCTCCACTCATTAAAGCCGATTGCAGCGGTGAGTAACGTTTCGCTGATTGTTTCATTTATGTTTGCACGAATGATTGTGTTTTTGACAGTTTAGCAATCAGATAATCCTGAAACTGATAAGTTTTGCCATGAGGAATCTGACTTTTTGAGGCTTATTCTTGAAGTTTTTCTCAAAACACGTTTATTAGCTCTCAAGTCCGGTTTTTTAACTTAGTCGCCGGTCAATTTCCTCCGCAAGCTTAATTCATTCCTATGCCACTTTCATCAGTGTCATACTAGCACTGAATTTTACCTTGTTTAATAGAGACTATCACTTAGCTATATAAGTTACATTTATTATGGAATTTACCAAAACTACAACAAACTATCTTATTCGGGTTTCCCATGAATCGTAAAGTAAAAAATCACCGATTTTCTCGAAGTAATAATCAAAATAAAAAATCGTGGCGTTTTTTACAAAGATTTACGATTGTTATTAGCCTGTTGGTCGCTATTTGGTTATTTTTTACTAGTATAACTGTATTTTTTGCCTCTTCTAAGCCAGTAGATGCTTTTTTCGTTTTGGGTGGTAGCATCAAACGAGAGATATATGTTGCCCAATTAGCAGAAAAATATCCGCAAATCCCTATTTTAATTTCTAGTGGTTCTCTCGATCCTTGTATTTGGCTGATTTTTCAATGGCAAGCTGCACCTATGGATAATGTTTGGTTAGAAAAATGTGCTGACTCCACTTTTGATAACTTTTACTATAGTATTCCAATTTTGCAGAATTGGGGTGTGCATAAGGTGAAATTAATTACTTCTATGACACATTTACCAAGAGCTAAATGGATAGCACAAATACTTTTAGGCGCTCACGGAATGTGGGTAGAACCTGACATAATTCAAGAACAAGGTATTCCAGGAAATCGCGAACATTGGTTGAAAACTGGTTTAGATGTTACTCGTAGCTTAGTTTGGGCGGGATTAAGTCAAGTCATCAAACCCCAATGTTCTCATGTCATACACTTAAATAAAGTTAATTTACAAGAATGGCAAAGTCGTGGTTTTAAATGTGAACGTCAAGGAAATTTGAAAGTTACAACATTTTAGATTTTAGATTTTAGATTGAGAGTTAGGAGTCAATACAGTTCAGTTAAGGATATAAATTAATTACCGCAAACAAAACAGATCGACTTTTTTGGAGGGGGTTTGGGGGAGAATCCGCCAAGTCTTGGTTCTCAATAAATTGATTGACGGACAACCTTAACTGAACTGTATTGAGTTAGGAGTTACTACTACCGGAGTTTGCAGTATTACCCATTCCCGATCAATTGATAATTGATAATTGATATCGGTACTTTATTAAAATAATGTTTTTGAAATTCTTCTTCACGTATTGCTGCAATAAATTTTTCGATGGCATCTGTTATTTTATCAGTAGAATTTTTATCATCTTCATGGCTAAATATCAAGTAATTATCTTGCGCTTTGATTGTATATCCTAAAGTTTTTAAAGCTTGAAAACCTAAATGTAAGGTTTGGTTACTTATTGATAGTTTTTCTAATATTTTTATGCGGGTAACGGTTTGATTAGTACGGCACAAATATTTAGCTATTCCTACAAGTGTAAACCAAATTTCTTCTGGTGGTTGGGGATTAGTTTTTGACCATGCTAATGCTAATGGTTGTTGTTTGTGAAAGGAACGTCTTAACCATACTCGTAAATCATCCCAACGAGTTGGACATTCTTTAACTATAAGGGGAGAATCTGATAATGATGGATAGTTATTGGGGGGCATATTACGCCAGTCTAAAATAAATGACAAACTGTTAGAAATTTGATTAATTGCATTTTTAGTCGAGCGTACTGCTATCAGTCGAATTTCATAACGTTTTTTAAAAGTGTTATAGTCTAGCTCAACTATACAATCACATTTCTGGGGTGGTAATTCATCTTTATAATGTCCCCACCAAATGCCGGGAAAAGTATTTGTAGTGGAGTCGTCTCGGATATTAAATTCGGTTTTGATGTACTGAATTTTTTGACCCCGCGAATCTTCTTGATTACGATGCCAAGTATTTTCAAACCAACAGTCTTTTATCAATAATTTTGGTACTGGATTACCCATTCCACAGGGTTCAAGTAATTTTAATTCTAAAAATAATTCCTTGCCTAAGTCTGCAACGGTAACGATTAAATCTGCTTCGACTGTTGGTTTTGGTGTTGTACCTCCGCTTATTTGTCGCAACCGCTGGTTAATTGCTTGTGTAAATAAAGGGATATTTTCTACTGGAATACTCAAACCTGCTGCAAAGGGATGTCCTCCGAAACGATGCAGTAAATGTGCTTGATCTTTGACTAATTGATATAAATCAACTGAGTTAACTGAACGTGCTGAACCTCTTGCAAGGGGAAGGGAGAGGGGGAGAGGGGGGGA
>JBHJOU010000025.1:0-3982 GCA_050329355.1 Rivularia sp. (in: cyanobacteria) | reverse complement strand
TCAGTTGAGTCCAATACACTAAAACCTCACCCCCTTCCCCTCTCCTTGATAAGGAGAGGGGTGCCCGGAGGGCGGGGTGAGGTAAAATTTGTATTCCACTCAAGTGAAAACCGCTATATCTAATTGAAGAGTACCTGCTTGTAGAAAGATATCCCCTGCATCTCCCGTACCTTCACTACCAACCGATACTACTGCACCATTTTCTATAATTACTAAACGCGGGTCGATAAATATACTACCGCCTTTTCCGGTAGATTCAGCAGAAGTACTAGCGGATATACCCGTTGGTGCTTGTTCTTTTCCAGAAAGAATAATTTTATCTTTTATCTGAAGGTTGATATTACCAGAATTACCGCTACTGAAGGTATTTGTATTAATATTTGCGCCGTTTGTTATTGTAAAAGTATTAGCGTTAAAAGTGATGTTTCCAGCATTAGTATCACTAAAAGTTGTTGCTGATATAATCCCATCATTTGTAACCCTAAAGTCACCTGTAGTAACGGTTATATTACCTGCATCACCAAAAGCTTGTGTTCCTGTTGAAGTAAATATTTGTGAATTCTCAAAAGTTACTTGGTTGCGAGCATTAATAGTTATATTACCTGCATTTCCCCACCCATCGGTTGCGGTAGATAAATAGCTATTATTCACAAACAGCGAACCTGTGGTAATTTGAACTTCTCCACCTTTACCTACACCTCCTGTTAACAAGTTGGTTTGAATTCCACTTGGGAAAGTAGAGCCATTTATATTAACACTATCGCGAGCTTCGATAAATATATTACCTGCATTTCCCGATCCAGAAACATCTGTAGATAAAATACCTCCATTTATTAAATTAAAAGTTCCGGTTTTAATTTGAATATCTCCCCCTTTAACTCCTTCTCCAAAAAAGATACTGGTAGAAATATTACTATTATTATTCAAGCTTGCTGTATCGCTAGCATTTATGGTTATATCACCTGCATTACCAAATCCAAGACTATCGCTACCAATAAAAACTCCATCATTAACAGAAAGAGTAGAAGTTGTTAATTGAATATTACCTGCATTACCTATAGCTTGCGAATCTACTCCACTAAAAATTATAGTAGCTTGGTTTATATCATTAAAAAGTAAACCATCTCTACCTTGAAACAAAATATTTTCACGAGCATTAATATTTATATTACCTGCGTTACCGATTCCAAAAGTTTGAGTATTAATTTGAGAACCATTCGTTACCACAATCGAATCAGCATTAATATTTATATCACCAGAGTTACCAAAGCTATCAACATTATTATAAATAAAACTACCATTTGTAAGTTCAATTAAACCCGTAGCATTGAGATTAATATCTCCCGCTTGTGCGATGGGATTTTCTAAATTTAAACCAATTCCAGCAAATATAAATGAGTTAGAAATCTCCAAATTACGAGCATTAATTGTCAGATTTCCTCCACCTGCACCACCAACACTAATTGCAGATTGATTTGTTAAAGAAATATCTCTTCTTTCGACATTTTCGGGAATATTTAAACTAAAAGTATCACCCGAAATATTTAATCCTACCGTTACCGGAACAGTAAAAGAAGCTAATTCAATATTTCCTTCGTAAGCTCTTAACCTACCACCATCTAAATTAATATCACCTCCCACCAGCAACAAACTTTTACCATCAGGAACTCTTAATCCTCTAGTGAAATTTCCATCAGGGTTAATTCCTGCGAATGCTTGGGATTTATTAATAATTCCCCCAGTCGCTTCTACTTGATTAAAAAACAAAGCTGAAGGATTAACAGTTAAATTACCCGGTAATTCCGGATTAGTAGCGCTAAAGCTACCTTGTTCCCCAAACTGCAACCCTGAAGCAGTTTATTATAGATTAGTTCAAACATCAAGAGTAACAGGTTTTCTTCAATGCTCGAGACATCCGAATGGTTCGTCTTATATAGTTGGTACAAGCGATTATTGGCTTACTAACGGCAATGAAGCACAATCCCTCCGCAATCGCATGGCAAGGATTATGCAAGGGAATTCACAAGGAACAAATAATCCAAACCAACTTGGTCAATTGAGTTTTTATAGAGAATATAGAGTACCCATACCTAACAGATTCACCTGCCAAAATAGCTCTTGTTAATACTGTACGTGTTTAACTTCTTCGTAATATTAAATAATTCCTCGCATCATCATGAATAATCTTACTAACGAATCCAAATTGATTAGGTTTTCCCCTAAAATATTTGCTCGATTAATATTGGGAGTTTCTCTTTCTTTGGCAATGTTACCAACAAGTAAAGTCTTGGCTTATGCTCCCAATATGTATATAGGAGCGAATGCTATACCAGTTAGTTTTAATGAATGCAAAAATAGAGATCACAAGACGGCTAATTTATTGTTTAGACGTATTGCAAATCGAAACGGTGATGGTAATGTGTATTATTTATTAGTCCGAACAGGAAACATAGTAGGTGTTATCCAATGTTCCAGACATCCGAAAGGCTCATCATTTACGGTTGTTACAAGTTCTAAGTATAGTAATAGCCACGCTGAAGCGCAATCCCTTCGTACTCGCATGGCAGGTGTTATGTTAGGTAGAATTTAAATCTTTTATCCTGGGTATCAGTTCAGTTATTATTAAGACTTAGGCAATATGTGAATGAAAAAGTGATTATTGCTTCGGGGTAATTCATGAATTACCCCTATTTTCATTGGAGGACAAAACAAATGTCAGAAGTCAAGTATCAACAAGAAAAATATTAGATTTGAATGAATATTTATACTCAAGATATAGA
This sequence comes from Rivularia sp. (in: cyanobacteria), assembly GCA_050329355.1. Lineage (GTDB taxonomy): Bacteria > Cyanobacteriota > Cyanobacteriia > Cyanobacteriales > Nostocaceae > Rivularia. The sequence continues at coordinate 1,202 of JBHJOU010000025.1, read as the reverse complement.
GTATTTTTAAATTATATTCTTATTCTGTTGTGAACGGATATTACCTCAACATTTTGCTAAAATACTTTATATTACTTTATATTTATCTTTATGAAGACAATTGACAACTCGGATGTTCCGGAAACTACTCGGTTGTTTTCTAACATTTCATTTGATCAAAATAGACTAATTCATAAATCAGGTAGTGTTGTTGGAAGTACATTATTAATTGCTGGAACTACTGTGGGTGCAGGAATTTTGGCTTTACCGACAGTAACTTTACCTTCTGGAGTTTTACCCTCTACAGCTTTATTAATTGGTGTTTGGCTTTATACTGTCCTATCGGCTTTGCTAATTGCAGAAGTATCTTTGAATGGTATGCGTTTTAACGGACGTGCTAGTAATGGTTTACTAGCAATGGTGGAAAGTAGTCTGGGTACAATCGGAACACGTATTGCAGGTGGTGCCTATTTATTTTTACACTATGCTTTATTGATAGCTTATGTTTCGCAAGGTGGAGAAATTTTAATCTCTGCTGTGGAAAAAATATGGGATTTACATCATATACCAGCATGGATAGGAAGTACGGGTTTTGCTTTGATATTTGGTAGTATTTTGTATCTTGGAAAAGACAGATTTATTGAGAGATTAAATAGTTTTTTTGTTGCAATTGTGATTGCTTCTTTTATCGGGTTGCTATTGTTAGGAGCTACACAAATACATCCAACTTCTTTATTATCTCAAGATTGGAGTGCGCTTCCTCCTGCACTTTCGGTGATGTTAGTAGCGCTATTTTTTCATAATATTATCCCAGTAGTTGCCACCCAATTAGAAGGAGATGCGCGTAAAATTCGTCAATCAATTGTTGTGGGTTCGGCAATTCCTTTAGTGATGTTTGTGTTGTGGAATGCAGTAATTTTAGGAAGTGTAACTCCAGCAATGTTACAAAATATATCCGGTGATAGCGGTATTTTTGACCCTTTACAAATATTACGTGCTGGTGATGCGGGACAATGGTTAGGGATTTTAATTACAGTGTTTTCCGAATTTGCGATCGCGACATCTTTTATTGGTTTTTTCTATGGATTGCGAGATTTATTCCAAGATATGAATTTGTTTGCCGATACTCCTAATGTAAGTTTACCGTTAATTTCGTTGATATTATTTCCTCCCATGGGTTTTTCTGCAATCAATCCCAATATCTTTTTTACTGCTTTGGATTA
>JBHJOU010000972.1:0-3899 GCA_050329355.1 Rivularia sp. (in: cyanobacteria) | reverse complement strand
GAAGAGAAATCAATATAATACTTTTCATCCTCAGCATTTTCGATAACCAGAATTTTACTAGGATTCGTAGCCTGGAAAAACTTGCGTAAATCTATGGTCATAGCATCAAACCCTTACTTTTTCTATCGTTTGAACCCCAATAGATTTACCAGCAGCCTATAAGTAGAAATAATACTTAAGCCGCAAGTACTACAACATCAAACTTATACTATGGTATAGTCCTGTTTAACAAAGTGTTAAGTGATAAAATATACTTTTAAAAATCAACTTGTCCTGAAATAACAAAACAGTTTAAAGGTCAAAGGTCAAAGGTTAAATAATTTTATTTCTAACTGTCAGCTAACTCCTAACTCCTAACTCCTAACTCCTCACTTCCCCCGTCCCCTGATATGGCACAATAAAAACGGTAGTGAAATATATAAAGGTAATTTATCGGTGAGTCCTACTACTCAAAAAACTGCTATTAAAAGGCGCGTGGTATTTCCTTTTACCGCCATTGTGGGTCAGGAAGAGATGAAACTGGCTCTTATTTTGAACGTCATTGACCCCAAAGTTGGGGGTGTAATGATTATGGGCGATCGCGGAACTGGAAAATCAACGACCATCCGAGCGCTTGCCGATCTACTTCCAGAAATTCCCGTAGTTGCTGACGATCCTTTCAACTCCCATCCCAGCGAACCTGATATGATGGGTGATGAAGCTCGTCAAAAGTTAGAACAAGGCGAAAATATTCCTGTAGCCCAGATGAAGGTACCAATGGTAGATTTACCCTTGGGAGCTACAGAAGACCGAGTTTGCGGCACTATTGATATTGAAAAAGCTTTATCCGAAGGTATAAAAGCTTTTGAACCGGGACTTTTAGCTAAAGCCAACCGGGGTATTCTTTACGTAGATGAAGTTAACTTATTAGACGACCATCTAGTAGATGTACTGTTAGACTCAGCCGCTAGCGGTTGGAACACCGTAGAACGTGAAGGAATTTCCATTCGTCACCCAGCCCGTTTCGTTCTCGTTGGTTCCGGGAACCCAGAAGAAGGGGAATTAAGACCCCAATTGCTTGATCGATTCGGAATGCACGCTGAAATCCGTACTGTCAGGGAACCAGCATTAAGGGTGCAAATCGTCGAACAAAGGTCAGATTTTGACCAAAATCCACCTATATTCCTGGAAAAATACCAACAACAGCAGCAAGAACTGCAACAGCGTATCATCGCAGCCCAAGAACTTTTACCCTCCGTAAACATGGATTATGATTACCGGGTAAAAATTTCTCAAGTATGTTCGGAATTAGACGTAGATGGTTTGCGAGGTGACATTGTAACCAACCGCGCAGCCAAAGCTTTAACAGCTTTTGAAGGACGTAACGAAGTCACCGTAGACGACATTCGCCGCATTATTGCGCTGTGTTTGCGTCACCGACTCCGGAAAGACCCCTTAGAATCCATTGATACCGGCTACAAAGTAGAAAAAACCTTCTCTCGTGTCTTCGGTGTAGAACTCCCAGAAGATGCAGTTAACGTTAATGGAACCGGAGAGAAAGTCAAAGTCTGAGAATTTTGGATACATTCGCTTCGCTCAGTACAAGCTTTAGATTTTGGATTTTGGATTAAACAGTTAGGAGTTAGGAGTTAGGAGTTAGGAGTTAGCGCAGCGTGTCTGGCTCTGACATGGAGTGAGGAGTTAGTTGAAAGTTGACAGTGGACAGTTGCCTTCGACCTTTGACCTTTAACCTTTAACCTTTGACCTCTAACCTTCGACCTTTAACCTAATTTCAACTCCGACGCACAAAGGGCAACAGGTCTTGTAAAATCACTTCATGATGATGTTCTTGGGGATAATGTGCAACATCATTAAGTCCGACTATTTGAGCATCCGGTACGGAATTAGCAAATTTTTCCGCCATATCTAAAGTTAACCAAGGGTCAGTTTTTCCCCATTGAATTAAAATAGGTTTTTGCCATTCTTTGAATCCAGATTCAATTTCTGCCATTGCAGTTGTTAGCTGTAAATTCCGAATCGTTGCAAGTAGACTTCTTCCCGCAGCAGAAGCTTTTAAAAAGGGTTTGCGATAAACGTCTAAATCTTGATCTTTAATAACGTAACGGCTACCACCTTCTAGGGTTCTGTCAACTAATAACGGATCTTGCGTCATCATTTCACCCGCTAAAGGTAGACCCATTTGTTTAATTTTCCAAGGTAATTTAGCAGTAGAGGAAATTGGTGTGTTAAGTATAATTATGTTGGTTATTTTGTCAGGATTGCGTAAAGCATATTGTAAACCAACAGAACCTAAAAAACCTTGAACGACTAAAGAAAAACGTTCTAGTTTTATTGCTTCGATAAAATTATTTAAAGCCGTAATATATGCGGATGGGGTGTAAGCAAAATCTCTTTTTTCTGGTTTGCTAGAAAACCCGTAGCCAATCCAATCTGGTGCGATCGCCATAGTACCCTGCTGTGCTAATCCGGGCATAATATTGCGCCAGCTATAACTTTGCGATGGTAAACCATGGAGCAATAGGACAGGTAATAAATCGCTTCTGCCTATTGGTTCTACTTGTCGATAAAACCATTCTAGTGAATCTACGGTTATTTTATGTTCTGTTATCGACATGATCAAAAAGCCTTATACAAAGTTGTTTGTGATTAATTCTCAATTTGAATAAACGTTAAATTGAGCAATAAAAGTGGTAGAAGTTATAAAAATCAACTTCTACCATAACTAGCATAGGCTTTTAGGTGCTTTTAACAAAAAATAATTTACAGCAAGTAGGAACAGACCTAACAATTACAAGCTTAAACCTCAGTTCTCATAGCTGCGAACATTGTCTAATTAATTATGTTCAATTACTTTTGACCGCTGCTTTTATCAAAGATAATTTATAAAAATATTACTGTAAATCAATTAAATAATTCATTTTTTTAATCAAATAAATAAACACAAAATACGTCCAAACAGATTATATATAATTTTTATTATACACAAAAAGTGATTTAGATAACGTCTAATAAACAAGTTAACTTCGTTAAATAAATGAAAATATTCGCATTATTAATGACCTGATTCTTAATAAAGCCGATTTTTATGAATTTTTATTGCGAAATACGGAAAAATTTTCGTGTTTATGTGTAGATTTATGATAATTCACCAGTATTATAAGTATTTTATATCACCATTAAGATAATGCAACCGTATTTTAACTGAGAAAAATCTGAAATTATATAAATTGAATTTTTTAAAATTGCCGCAGAGAATTTTATTTGGGAATTAAATATAAATTTGTTGAAATGTTTCCAAAATGCAAGTATTTTGTATCACATAAAAAACGATAAAGCAGTATTTTTATTGAGAAAAACCCGGTGTTATATTACTTACACTTGTAAAAATTACCACAATAATTACGGAATATTATCCTAAGCGAAAATCTATATATCTATAAATCAAACTTTGATAATTTTCTCTGTTGAAAAGATAACAATCATTGTGGTTTGAGATTGCGATAGCAACGGGCTTGCACTACGTGAGCTATAACCGATGAGTGAATAGGACTTAGCAATGCTAGGTCTCTAAATTATGCTGCTTTAAAAAATCGGATAATTTCGCGCACGTGTTCTAGAAATTGTCCGTCGGTGGAAAGTTGAGCAATTGCTTGTTTTGATTCTCGTGATATTCGTTCGTGTTCAGTTTTGTTAGTTGCGCGTAATTCTTCTATATTTGCGGCAATATTGGCTAATTCTTTGCGAGTCTCTTGTAAATAAGTTTGTTGTTTTACTGTTAAAGAATAGGGATTTTCTGGATTAAGTTGCTCTTCGATGCGCTTAACTGTTTCTTCAAGACTGGTAAAGCGATACCGCAATTCTACAATGTCTTCGCGGGGGTAAGTTAATTCTTGGCGAAT
>JBHJOU010000699.1:0-2459 GCA_050329355.1 Rivularia sp. (in: cyanobacteria) | reverse complement strand
GATATTGCACCATATATTGACCACTCTTTACTTCATCCTACAGCAACTCAACAACAAGTCGAGCAATGGTGTGAAGAAGCAGATAGATATCATTTTGCAGCAGTTTGTATTCAACCTACTTGGGTACGTTTTACAGCAGAACTTTTGCATGGTAAACAACCAAAAATCTGCACTGTTATTGGTTTTCCTACCGGAGCGACTACTCCTGCGGTGAAACTTTTTGAAGCACAAGAAGCAGCAGAAAATGGTGCAACTGAGTTAGATGTAGTGATGAATTTGGGTTGGTTAAAAGCTGGTAAAACTGAAGAAATACATCGGGAAATTGCCGCAATTTGCGAAGAAACTGGACAAGTTGTTAAAGTAATTTTGGAAACAAATTTATTAACAGATACCGAGAAAAAAATCGCCGCTGAAGTATCGATGGATGCAGGTGCATCATTTATAAAAACTTGTACTGGTTGGAATGGTGGTGCAACTGTAGCAGATGTCAAGCTTTTAAAGGAAGTAGCAAAAGACAGAATCGAAATTAAGGCTTCGGGAGGTATTCGTACTGTAGAGCAAGCTTTAGAATTAATCTTAGTAGGTGCTACTAGGTTAGGTACTTCTCGCGGTGTCGATTTACTACGTCAACGTAATGAATCTTCTAAAGGTTAAAGGTTAAAGGTGTAATAAAAACCATCAACTAACCACCATCAACCATCAACTATCAACTAACCACCATCAACTAACCACCATCAACTAATTATTAATGAGTAGAACCTACAAAGCAACTGGAATTAATTTAAAAACTCAAGCTTTTGGTGAATCTGATAGAATAGTAACAATTTTGACGCGAGAGTTTGGATTAATTAGGGCTATTGCAACCGGCGCACGCAAGCACAATTCCAGTCTTGGTGGGAGAAGTGGAATATTTGTGGTCAATGAATTACTGATTGCTAAAGGACGAAGTATAGATAAAATTACTCAAGCACAAACTATTAAAACATATCCGAGTTTAGGAGGAGGTTTAGGTAAATTAGCAGCTTCTCAATATTTAGCAGAAATAGTCCTTGCTCAAGCACTAAGTGAACAACCTCAAGATGAACTGTTTGAACTGTTTAACGAACATCTAAGCCGTATACAAAAATTATCCAGTACCAGTCAGGATGTTTTAGCATATCTTGTACATGGTGTTTTTCAACTTTTGGCTTTGGCTGGTTTAAAACCTCAAGTAGAAGCTTGCTGTTTAACTGGAATTGCCGTTAAACCAGATTTCACCAATCCTAAATCTTTAGTAGGTTTTAGTATTAATGCAGGTGGAGTTATTTCCATGTCAGCTTGGGAAAATCTGCGAGCCATAGCCCAAAGTGCGACAATGGAAGAACAGGTTAGAGTAGGAATAGCATCTACCGTTAAAGAATCTGGTGGGGTTTATTCTTCATCTGCTTCGACTTCATCCGCCATCTACGAAACTATTGTTCATCAGGAAGAATTACCCACTGTGCTACGTCGTTTGAATGCTGAGGAACTCGATTTACTACAGCAACTAACGCGATCGCAAATTATAGAAGAAACCGCTGGACAAAAAAACTGGTTATATATCGAACGTCTATTAAGACAATATGCTCAATACCATTTTGGTTGTTCAATTCGTTCAGCAGCTTTAATAGACTCCTACTTTGCGACAATTTATGGCTAAATTTAATGTGAATTCAACGTATCACAGAAGTCGGGTTTTTTAGGAGATTTCCCTATTCCCTATGCCTTAAGAACAAAATCCGACTTCTAACCCAGGTTAATTTCCAAAATTCGTGAAGATATTTGAGATTTTTACGGCATTTTGCCAAAAAACTGATTTAACAAACCAATAAACTGGTATTTTTTGGTTAGTAGGGTCGAAATTCGGCTTTGACTAGATTAAGCATATTTTCTCAAGTCCACCATAAACTAAAGTAACAAGATAAACGAAATGTCAGCAAGAGACGTTTCTAAAAACGATTCCAAAAATAATCAAAACCATCATCAGTCGGTTTCGGAAATACCTCGAATCGACGTTGATAAAAATTGGGAAAATAAAATCAAAGATGAATTATATTCCCACGACAGTAACAGTAGTAATTTAGAAAAAAATTCCCCTGCAACTGCTAAATTTCTTCAAAAGTCCGATTTATCTAAGGAAAGTAATGGAAAAAACAAAGTAGTTATAAATACAAATGCTCAAGGGTTTTTACCCATCTTGACAAATCCGAATTTTCTTGCATTATGGGGTGGTCAGGTATTTTGTCAGTTAGCAGATAAAGTATATTTAGTACTGATGATTGCTTTGATTAATACTCAGTTTCAATCTGAGGGAAGCAGCATTAGCGGCTGGGTATCAGCTTTAATGATGACTTTTACAATTCCCGCAGTACTTTTTGGCTCTTTAGCTGGGGTATTTGTTGATCGATGGACAAAAAAAACTGTGCTGGTGTCAACTAACA
>JBHJOU010000912.1:0-14280 GCA_050329355.1 Rivularia sp. (in: cyanobacteria) | reverse complement strand
TCAAGTTTAGCTTTATCAACTAGCTGTTGTACTGATATTTTAGCTTTTTGGTTTTCTTCAACAATTAATTTGATAATTCCTAATCCTAATGAATCAGATGATAAGCTTTCCATCTCATCGAGGTAAAAGCAGCGCAAATGGTTTTTTTTCAGTGAATCTAGACGCTGGGGATAATCTACATCGTTTTTACGAGTATCGAAAATAACTATAGCATACCAATGTGGATTTGATGGTTGATACTGGTAGAAATAAAGAAAAATGCTGGTTAAGAATCTATCGTAAAACAGTTTGTCTTTGTAACATTGAACTTCTACAAAATAAATCGGTTTATTGGTAGTTGTATTTAGTGAATTTAATGTGATAAATATACCGTCAAGCCGAAAGCTGGTTTCTTTAATTTCTTGACTTTTAAATTCATATAAATTTGATGTAGTAGGTGGTTTTCCAATCAATTCAAAAAAAATTTCAGGAAATTCACCAAACAGTTTGTAAAAAATTTTATCTGTTTTCATGTTTGAAGTAGATGCATTATATGACTAAGTATAAACGTTTTGATTCACAATTCGACTACACAATATTGAATACCAGTTTCAAAGATTCTAATTCCACCACCTTCTGCAACTGTTTGTCTTAAACTTGATAAGTTAGTAACTTTAATTCCTGCTAAATAATCGATTCCCATATGTTTGAAATCTGATAACCAAGGAACAGTTGGTCCCATTAAAACTAACTTAGAATTCCTCGCTAATTCAACTAAACGAGGAAAGGTTTTATTCACAATAGAAGTTGCTGTTAAGAATACCCATTCGGCTTCTGGTAATAAATATTCTGAAGCTGATGCAGGAAAATCTTCCGCTTTTGGTTGAAGTTCTATTACTTTCATTTGCATTTGTGAAGAATATTTATTTAATCCTGGATAACGTCCAATTATGCAAACATTTTTGTTACGAATCTCAGGTAAAAAATGTTCAAATACAGCTAAATTCGCGGAACCACTAGGAGATAAAAATGTACCATTATCGGGTAAAGAGGATGAAGAATTTATTACAGAATTAATCGCTGCCATTGCGATAGTTGCTTGATAATTATCCCAAGAAAGTAACCAAGGTGCTAACTCAGAAATTGATTTATTTACCAAAGTTCCTGACCAAGGTAACGTCCGAGTAACTGTTCCTGGACTCATACATAAACCAGTACCTTCTGCTGTACATAAAGTCCAAGTTAGACCGATGATTATTTCTTTTATTTTAGGATTATTATTGCCATTATCTAACAATAAATCGTATATTTCACGCGGGTTAATCATAGTTATAAATAGTCTGAACAGATGATGATTTACATTATTAAATACCACTTTTATTCAAATTTTAATGTAGTTATTGGCGCAAAATGCTATCTTAAGAAGAAATACTTAATCTTATATGACAAGTTTTACTATAGAAGATATTCTCAATTGTCTAGACAAAGCAGCAAGTAGCTTGGATTTTCCAGGTTTTGATAATATAAATTATGATATGGTAACGGCTCGTCTCACTGGATTTAGAAACGATGAAGATTGGGCTTTGACCATAGAACAAATAGTTAGTTGGTATAGTTTTAATGGTGTTGAGGCAGTGCTAATGATTCATGCATTTGGAAGTCGTATTTTAATCAACGAACCTTTCGTTACTTATTTTCCAGTCAAGTATCCATTAGGTGAATTAAAAATTGATGATGAAGAAATTCCAGAATCTCTATCTGTAATAATTCGTGAGGAACAGTTTATTATTAACTCAAGTCAAGTTCAGAGAAATCTTCATTTATCAGATTATATTGATTTTGATTTAATGGTTCATCTTGTAAACAAATATCGTAGCAATCTTTTAGCAACTGAAACAGAATTTAGAGGAATAGTACCGGCTGAATTATCGCAAATTATTCAACTAGATAATTGGCATCATCCCGATGTTTATAATCCTAATTCTGAGTTTTCTGTGCCGAGTCGAACTAAATCGATGCAAATGATTGCTCAAGTACTTGTATCTGGGAACTCCGAATTATATAAATCATCTGAAGATGATAATGTTGATTGGGAAAAATGGATTATTAAGTAAAATATTCAGAGCGATGCAATCGGGGAAGCATTATTAATATTTATCTAGATAAATTCGGTATAATATGTGAGTGAATATTGACGTTAGCAAAGCGTGACACGGTAGTGTCATTATCTGGAAAAGTTCTTGATATTATAACTAAATTACCTGTAATGCTTTATTTAACTGAAAGCTTGGGATGATATGCGGAAACTTTCGGGTTAATAAATAGTTAGCGGTCATTGTAATGGACAATCTCAGTAATCAAGATAACTATCAAAGATAGGTTACTACAATGGAAAATAATGAAAGCAATAACAAATTAAGTGAACCCAAAGCAACACCCTTTTCTCAGACGTTCTTTCATGGAACAAAGGTTTCTCTAAAGATTGGAGACTTTATCGAAGTTGGTTTTGACTCGAATTTCGGACAGAGAAAAAAAGCTAAATATATCTTCCTGACAGCAACATTAGATGCCGCAATCTGGGGTGCTGAACTTGCTTTTGGAGAAGCACGCGAAAGAATATATTTAGTAGAACCAACAGGACTAATTGAAGACGATCCTGATTTAACTGACAGAAAATTCCCTGGCAATCCAACAAAGTCTTATCGTTCATTATTTCCGTTTAAGGTTGTTGGTGAAGTTACGATTTGGCAAGGACATTCACTAGAGCAAGTTAAAACAATGAAAGATGGATTAGCTAGGCTTAAAGAACAAGGAATTGAGTCATTAAATGACTCTAAAAAGTAGTGATAGTAGAATTTTGGTTGTTTTCGGAGATGTTTATTGTATCTTCACCAATTTCAACAACCTGGACATCTCTTTTACGATTCGGGGTTAAGGTAGTAGACATAATTAATTTTGGTAATTGGTAATTGGTAATTGGGAATTGGTAACAAAGTAAAATTTTCAATCAATGCTTTGTTACCCATTACTTTAATCACTGTTAACGTCCATTGGTTTCTACAAATTCCGATTTAACTAGATTTTTATAACGTTTGGATATTTCTTGTTCGGGATCGATGCCATCAAAGGTAGGAGGTAGCCAAACTCGGAGGACTAGTAATACTCCCAGTACTAATAAGAAGGCACAAGTTGCTAAAACTTGAGTCCAATTTATTTCTAGAACACCCTGAACGATAACTTCTCGCAAAGCAGAAACTATGGAAACTTCAACGGCTACTCCGATAGATACGCGATGTTCCTGGAGGTAAATAATTAGTAGTCGGAATAGCTCAACTAAAATTAGCAAAAACAGAATATCGGCGGTAACGGCATGAAACTGTAGAGGTGGAAGCAAAGAGAGAAACATATCTTTCACTTGCAGCACCATAAAACTAAATAAACCGATACACAAACAAATTATAATCGCGTCTTGGATAAATTCCAAACTTCGGACAACGCGCTCTCTATTGATGTAATACATGGGTATAAGGGGATGGGGGGAGGGGGGACAAGGGAACAAGGGGACAAGGGGACAAGGAGAAAATAACTCTTATTAACTCCTAACTTCTAACTCCTCACTCCTAACTAGTAATGATTGCCCATTTTACGATGATGAACGGCGGTTAATGCGTTCTTCTAAGACGTTTAACACAAAGCGATCGCCGACGTGCATTAAGGATTCTATGGCTCGATCTACCATGTGCGATCGCCCTAACTAATTCCTCACTATAACCGTAATCTTCAACGTAAAATAAAATCATTAATTTCTCGGTTTTAGCTTGTTCCAAACTCCGATTTTGATAGCGTCCGATCCATTCTGTAATATTAAGTTGTGCCATTTTGCAACCCAAATTCAACATCAAAACGTTCTCTGTCCCAATCTAAGCAACGAATAGCAGTAGTTTGTTTGGCAATTTCTACAGTTTCAACGGTTAAACGTCCTGGATTCGATATAGTTTGAGTAGACTGTGTGAGTGCAACCATGATTTGTATCCAGAAAAAATATTATGTGCTGTGGTGTAGTTACTTTTTATATTTACTCAAAAATATATATTAGTAAAATCTTATTTACTGAATTGACTGATTAGTATTTTTTATTAACCAACCTAAAAAGTGAGTTTGAATCAAGATAATTTAAGTAATATTAACTACAGCATATGAACCAGCAAATTATTCCGAACATCGAAATTGCGTATAATGCTATTCAGCAATATGATTTTAAATCGACAAAATTAGAATTTATCAAACATTTAGAGAATACAACTTTTAAATTATCAACCGAACAAGGTAACTTTTTACTCAGAGTATATTGCGGCTTGCATAACACCGTTCAAGATATAGAATCAGAAGCAAAAATTATTGAATATCTAAGTAATTGTGATAATTACCAATATCAAAAACCAATTGGTAATAGATATCATAAGTTTGTTTCTATGGTTGAATCTGTAGGGATTTCTAAATCTATTTCGATTCTTTCGTGGATTGATTCACCAACTTTAAGAAATCAAGTTGATAATCTAAGTTTATTTGAGAAAATTGGTAAATTAATTGCTGATATTCATGATAAACTTGCTGACTGGCAACAGCCTGCTGATTTCCATCGTCCAATGCTTGATGCTGATGCTTTAATAGGAAACAAGGGAGCTTTGGGATATGCAAATTTGGGTTACAAATATTTTGATCGGGAAACAGTAAATTTATTTGAGTTGGTATATCAACGCTTAATTGATTTTCAAGCTGTAATTACCAAGGAAAAGAATTTTGGCTTGATTCACGGTGATTTACATTTGAATAATATTATTTATCATCAAAATACTTTAATTCCTATTGATTTTGACGATTCTGGTTGGGGATATTATATTTACGATTTAGCGGTGATTTTAGCAAACCATTGGGGAAGTACAGAATATTCTGAAATAAAAACAAATTTATTTCAAGGATATAGAACTATTAAAGAAATTTCTGTGGATATTGAAAATAAAATTTTATTATTTATCGCAGCGAGATATGTTTTTATTGCGCTTTATCTTGCTGGTAAATCACAAACAGAATCAACTTTTAAACAAGCTGCATTGGAAAGAATACCGCTTTATATTGAGAAGGTAAAAGATATAATCACCTATCTATAATTAATTTTCCTGGGCTAAGAAGTCGGGTTTTTATCAATTTTGTAAGCGTGTTACAGATACTTACTCTAAAAACCCAACTTCTGACGATTGGATTTAACTAACATAATATATCTATCGACAGTTGCCAATATTCTCAAAAATATGATTATTCCTATCTCAGTAATCATCTACTAGCATTTATTCATAATTGCGTTTATCTTTGAACTGGCTGTTTTTTTATTAACTTGCATATGAACGCAACAACATTTTCACCCCAAGAAGTTCTCAAACAACTAGAATGGCGTTATGCTACTAAAGAATTTGATTCTAGTAAAAAGATTCCAGATGATGTTTGGAAGGTGTTAGAACAAAGTTTAGTGCTTGCTCCTTCATCCTTTGGAGTACAACCTTGGAAATTCTTTGTGGTTCGTAATCCCGAAATTCGTCATCAATTGCTAGAACATTCTTGGGGACAAAAACAAGTTGAAGAAGCTTCTCATTTGGTAGTTTTAACTATTAAAGAAGATGTCAACAGTGAGGATGTTGATTCTTACCTTGAACGAATGTCGGAAGTGCGAAGTGTTCCAGTAGAAAACTTAGAAAAACTTGGTGATATGATTAAAGGTTTTATCAAACAACCACCATATCCTCTCGATAAAAATGAATGGTCTACTAGACAAGTTTATATCGCTTTAGGATTCTTTATGACTTGTGCTGCGATGTTGGAAATTGATACTTGTCCAATGGAAGGTATTGTTCCCGATAAATACGATGAAGTTTTGGGGTTAAAAGAAACAGGATATCGTACAGTAGTAGTCTGTCCGGCAGGATATCGATTACCTAGTGATAAGTATGCCAATATGGCTAAAGTTCGCTTTGAGACGGAAGATGTAGTGGAATATGTAGATTAAGATTTGCGTCATGAGGTGAGAAGTCGGGTTTTACTATGTTTATCTCGTTTTACGAACATTTAAATTAAAAAACCCGACTTCTTGAAAGTCATTTTTAAACAAGTGAGAAGTCGGGTTTTTACAATATCCACCAACTTATCAAAGTAGCCATAAACAATTGATAAAATGCAACTCAACGAAACCACTGCATCAAAACTGATACAATTAGTGTTAAACTGCATCGACTGTGAATATCCTCACAGTAATATCTACTGGCTTGATAGCAATGAAGATGTCAAACCACCGCATCAATTAACTCCGGCTTTTTACGGCTGTTTAGATTGGCATTCAGCAGTACATGGACATTGGTTGCTTGCACGTTTGGCTCGTTATTTTCCCGAAGCAGCTTTTAGTTTATCAGCGAAGCAAGCCTTAGAAAAAAGTTTAACTCCTGAGAAGATTGAGGGAGAAGTGTCTTATTTTCAACGTCATCCTCGGTTTGAAGTTCCTTATGGTGTCGCTTGGTTATTACAACTTGCTGCGGAATTTCACGAATGGGATAATGATCAAGCTAAACAATGGCAGATGATATTACAACCCTTGGAAACCCAGATTAAAGATAATTTACAGCGGTGGTTAGAAAAACTTACGATTTGCGATCGCGCTGGGATGCACAATCAAACTGCTTTTGCCTTGGGTTTAATATTAGATTGGGCAAAAATTACTCAAAACACCGATTTTATTAACTTAATTGAAAATAAAACAAAACAATTTTATCTAGATAATAAAAACCATTCTTTAAGATTTGAGCCGTTAGGATACGATTTTCTCTCACCAAGTCTTGCAGAAGCTGATTTGATGAGAAGAATTTTAACTAAAAGTGATTTTGCTGACTGGTTAAATCAATTTCTTCCAGATATACCAATAAATAATTCTAAAGATTGGTTAAAACCCGTCGAAGTTAAGGATTCCGAAGATTATATGCAATCTCATTTTTACGGACTAAATTTGAGTAGAGCTTGGATGATAGAAGGGATAATTTCTGGATTACCTGACGAAGATACACGGATCAAAACACTCCATAATACAGCTGATATTCATCGTCAAATTGGCTTAGCAAACGCCGTCAGCGAACATTATGCAGGTAGTCACTGGTTGGGAACTTTTGCCGTTTATCTCATAACTTCTCGTGGATTACTTTAACTCAGCGCAACTTCGCGTTTACCTCCGCGCTCCTCTGCGTTTCAAAATCAAATTCCTCACCTTTTTTTTATTAATAGCCAAAAAAAAGATGAGCATAAATTGCCCATCTTATAACTTAAATTCATAAAACTTTACTTAATGCTACCTTGAATCGCAGCAGCATCAATCGGCTTGATAAAATACAACTTCACAGCTTGCCAACCATTGGAAAGATAGTATGGTAGCTTTTGGAAGATTTGCAAGAATTTCGGAGTTCTAGAATTGACTATTGCTCTCAATTTCTCGTTATTCTTAATGCAAAGTTCCAAACGTTCGTAAAATTCCGGTGTCTTCACATCCAACATCACCGGGAATACTCTTCCAGCAGTTTCGTTGGTTTTTTCAATTACATCCTTATCATATTCCCGCGCATCTAAACCGATCGCAGCATAGAAATCTTGACGCTGAATATCATTTAAATACATTGTCGCGAATACCGACAACAAAAAGAAACGACACCATAACCGCGCTTTCCAATCATTCAAGATTTGGGGTTGCGCTTTCATGATTGCATCGAAGAAGTCACCATGACGGTTTTCATCTTGACACCAGTTTTCAAAGAATCGGAAAATTGGATAAATCCGATCTTCGGGATGCTTTTCTAAATGGCGATAAATGTTGATATAACGCCAATAACCAATCTTTTCAGAAAGATATGTAGCGTAAAAGATGAATTTTGGCTTAAAGAAAGTGTATTTGCGACTCTTGGTTAAAAATCCCAAATCTAGCGACATATTGAAATCTGACATCGCTTTATTTAAGAAACCAGCATGACGCGCTTCATCTCGCGACATTAAGTTAAAGCATTCAGCTAAAACTGGGCTTTTTCCTTTGAGACGACGACCTAATTCTTTATACAGCAAAAAGCCGGAAAATTCTGCCGTACAGGAACGTTCTAAAAACTCAATAAATAATTGGCGAGTTTCCCCATCAATATGTTCCCAGGATTGCTCAAATTCTGCATCGCGAACAAAATGATGGCGGTTGTAATCAACGCGAAACTCTTCTAAAATCGCTTGCAACTCGTCTTCATTAACCGAGATGTCCATCCGAGCCATCTCATCAAAATCGGTGGTATAAAACCGGGGTGTCAGCAAAGTTTCCTTCGCTGGGACTTTAATACCCGGACGTATTTCTTCAAATCCTGGTTTTTTTAGGGAATCTACCATGTCCTGATTGTTATATATGTCGGGTTTGTAGACGCTGTATCAATAAACGCGGTGTGTTGCCACGTCTCAAAATGAGGATACGAAAATATTGCGTTTAAGTATAAATATCAGTTTACCAAGGACT
Source organism: Rivularia sp. (in: cyanobacteria) (assembly GCA_050329355.1). Classification (GTDB taxonomy): domain Bacteria; phylum Cyanobacteriota; class Cyanobacteriia; order Cyanobacteriales; family Nostocaceae; genus Rivularia. The sequence continues at coordinate 5,729 of JBHJOU010000912.1, read as the reverse complement.
CAGGTAGGAATCACCATTTGAAACGTTAAGAGTTGCAACAAATTAGATGGGGAAGGAAAGTTAGGAGTGAGGAGTTAGGAGTTTGGAGTTAGGAGTGAGGAGTTAGGAGTTAGGAGTTTGGAGTTATAACCTTTGACCTTTGACCTTTGACCTTTAACCTTTAACCTTTATCCTTTGACTTTTAATATACAGACCTATAAATCTAAAATAAACCGGATTTATGGTGCTGATAAGTGTAAATGCTAAAGGTCGATGATTTATTTAGATAATTAATAAATTTGGTTTTAGTTAATAATTCGTAATCGAGGATTTTTGCGATCGCGATTCACAGCCATCAATAAATACTTATATTATATGTATAGTATATCGCCATGGATTTGCTCGGATTTCATCAATTAAAAATAAATTCAAAATAGTTAACTATTATAGCTAATTTTTATCAAATTGACTAATTTGATCGATATCTAAAAATATCAGATTCAAATTTCATTGTTAATATAGATAATTATTAACTACAAAATAATTACAAAAATTTCAGTTGTCTGAAGAGTTCTGTGGAGTTGAAATCAAATGAAGGTTGAAATCAGAGATAAAGAAAAAGATAAAGAAAAAGAAAAAGAGCGCCTCAAAATATCTTATATACTCAACTTGTTGGGTTTTTTAGGATTTACAGGTGGATTGCACCGCTTGTATAACGGTAAAATCGCCACTGGTTTACTATGGATGTTTACCCTTGGTTTGTTCGGATTGGGTCAATTTGTAGATTTATTTCTCATTCCTAATATGGTAGAAGAAAGAGAAATTAAACTCAGATTAAAAGCTGGTTTATCTCCTTTTGGTGTAGCAGAAAGTTATCAAGCTGTAGCATCAGAAATCTATCATTCTCCTCAAGAAACCCTAATGGTAGAGTTGCTCAAAGCAGCCGAACGTCGCGGTGGTAAATTGAGCGTCACTCAAGGAGTGATAGAGACAGGTGCTACATTTTCACAGGTAGAAACAACTTTAAAAGAAATGCATAAATCTGGTTATGTAGACATAGGTAACAGCCCCGATAATGGAGCCGTTACTTATATTTTTCACGAACTTACTTAATTTCTTCCCAACCATTTTTGTCCGTTCAAACGCTGTACTACTCCAAATACCATTAAATCTAGAGTAATTCTACGTTCGTCAATTAAAAATGATTCAAGAGTACTTGGTCTTTTTCCTTCGTTACAAGAAAAGGCTTTTTTCCCCTTAATATCTTCATCGGGAAAATAAACGTTAAATTGACGCAAGCCATTTCGGAAGTTACCCAAAACTTGCCAGCATTCCGACTCTTTCTCATAGCCAGGAATGTTCAGCTTCTGCTTGGCAAAATCTAAATGTAAATCTTCCACACCTTCACCCGCGATCGCAGTAGCTAAGGCAGGTACATAATGCTGCTGCATGAACTCCTCAAAAGGTTTATCTTCAACCGCTGGGGGTTTTTCTTTCTTCGCTGCTGCGGGCTTCTTATCACCTGATGCTTTAGCTGCGGGTTTGGCTTTAGCAGCGTTGGGGTTATCTCCCGATGCTGCTTTCGGATCTGGTGCATTTGCAGAGGGGATATCTGTTGCTTCAGGAGAATCTGTACTAGGAGCGTTCTTTTTAGCAACTTCCGGCGCTTTTTCGTCCCCAATTTCGTTTTTATTCGTTTCTTCTGCCATTGCTTGGATTACTCCTTGAGATTTAAGTCATCTTTATTTTACATATGATGACAGATTGGGAATGGGTAATGGTAGATAGGTTAGAAGGGGAGATGAAGAGAATAAAGAACTCCTAACTCTTGGCTATTCAAGTAAATATTAAATCCTAAAAAGTAAAAGTTGTACGCAATAAACCTACTGTTGTCGTGTCGTTGCGGTCATCTCCTTCTGGATTAAACAACACAAATACACCAGGGGTAATACTGAGATTATCGTTTACTTTAAATTTGTAATAAGCCTCCAAATGGTAGGGAGTCTGGCGTTCGACACCCTCAACAGCTAAGTTCCCGTCACCATCTGCTTCTATACGGTATAAAGGTTGACCAAAAAGTATCCCGGCGGTATTGCCTTTTTTGATGATATCTCGGAAGTGTAAACCCACCATCCAACTGGTGAAGGTAGTGGAAGCATCCACCTGAGTAGAGGAATCATCGACGAAAATTGCCGCACCGTAACCCGATAGGGCAATACTCGGAGCAAAACGCCAATTTACCGTACCACCGAGGGAGTTGAGTTTTACTGGAATCCCCAAATTTCCATCTGCTAAGCCTAAAGCATTGGTATCGGCACTCACCAATCCGGTACCCAAAATATTGATTTCGTGGTAGCTGTTGGCATAGTTTAAACCAATATCCAATGAGTTGTTGGGTTTAAATGTGAGTTGGGCTGCGGCTACCGTACTACCACCAAACAAACCCGAGCCTAAAGGTGTACCAGAAACTCCGGGAAGAATATCCTCTTCACTGCTGGGAATATTGGCATTGACGCTAGCGTAGAGAGCGCGAAAATCTAAGCTTTTGGATGGAGTAAAGATAAAACCTGCTGCGGATGCTAAACCCGAGCCGGAAGTACCACCGGAAACCCGCAGTACGGGATTTAAGCCAGCAAAGCGGGAAATTGCTTCCTGCCCTTCTCCTGCGAAGGGAGTAATGGTAGGGAAAGCATCGGAAACTTCCGCAGCAGTACCAGCAAATAAAGTTAATTTATTGGCTACGGGGAAAATGTACAGAAGTTTGTACAGTTCCACACTATTAGCACCTTTAGAAGATAAATCTTTGGGAGTGAAGCCGGGAAACTGCGGCTCAATACCCGTGCGGGCGCTACTTCCAGCCAAGTTTACTCCCGGTGCTGTCAATCCCAATTCTTGTTGCAGACTACCACTACCATCCGCACCACCGCCGAAATTATGGGCTTGCAAACCAGTGATTAACAAGTCTTTGCCAGTAAAACTGGTATTTAAGTTCAACCGTACCCGATTCGTCAGGATGATATTAGGGTTATCCCTATCGGGAGCGCCACCAGTTGCACCAATAGCAGCAAAAATTGCCTCTCCTTGGAGTTTAGTGGTAGTGGAAAATTGTGAAGCTTCTAATTGGGCACTGCGAGCTTCCAGAGTATCTACACGTCCCCGCAAAGTTGCTAATTCGGCTTTAAATTCTTCCTGAAGTCTTTGCAGAGCAAGTAAATCTTCTTTCCCAAAATCCGTAGGTGCTTTGGCAATCAACTGATTAACGCGCTCAAGACAGGCATTCAATCCTGCGGCAAATTCGTATCTAGTCATTGCCCGATTGCCCCGATAGATGTCCGAAGGGTATCCCGCAATACAACCATACCGTTCTACGAGGGATTGCAACGCTTGAAAAGCCCAATCTGTGGGCTGTACGTCGGATAGTTGGGAAACCGATGTGACTTGTGCCACCGATACAGCTAATGCTTTTACCGGGGAGAATCCGGCGAGTAAGTACAGCAAACTTGCCCCACTAGCACAAACTAGTAGATTTTGTTTCATTAGAACTCCTCACAACTGTAAAAAGAAGATTAAATATTCTATCGGGGCTAAATGATTTACTAATTCCAAGAACTTCATTAAAGCTCGATATTTACTTTTGATTTGTCAGACTTGAGCTTATAGCAATTTCGCGATTGTTCTATTTCATCGAACCTATTTAATTAGATTTACTTAGCACTAATCAAAGACGGTAATCGGCAGAACGTAATTTTCCTATATTTCCCACTCAAAAAAAAAAGATAGGCACTTACGCCTACCCCACCAGAAATTTCTAAAAAACTAACTATCAATCACTGATAAATTATAATTGTATGTCGCTCCGGGACACGCTTCGCTAACGCTGTTAACTGATTAGCCTCCAGCAACAGCAGGAACAATACTAACTTCATCCCCATCCTTTAGGGGTGTCGCTGCACCATCCAAAAAACGAATATCTTCGCTGTTAACATATAAATTTAAAAAACGGCGTGGTTTTCCAGATTCATCACACAAACGTCCTTTGATACCAGGACAAGCTTTTTCTAAAGAATCAAACAGTTCAGAAATAGTACTTCCGTTACATTCTAAAGTAGCTTGATTATTAGTGAATTTTTGAAGTGCAGTGGGAACGAGAACTTTTACAGACATATCTTTGAAAATAGCGAATTGGGAATTGGGAATTGGGAATTGGTAATGGGTAATTGGTAATGGGTAATTGGAAATTGGGAAACAAAGTTATTCATAACTGATAACTCATAACTCCGGTGGTACTAACTTTTTTAATCCAAAATCCAAAATTTAAAATCCAAAATCATGTAACCTTTCTATACTAGAACTTGCTGCCATTCTAAACGTTCTAGGGTACGAGAACGCTCTAGGGCTGATTCAAAGCTATCGAGTTTGGCATCGATTGTCAAAGGTTCGCCAACGTATGCTTGGATGGCTTCTTGGGTTTTTAAGCCGTTACCTGTAATGTAAGCGACGGTGGTTTCTTCGGGGTCGATTTTGCCTGCTTCTACTAATTTCTTCAATACGGCAATTGTTGTACCACCGGCAGTTTCTGTAAATATACCTTCGGTTTCCGCAAGCAGTTTCATTCCTTCGATAATTTCAGCATCTGTGACTGACTCTATATTACCGTTGGTTTTGTTTGCTATTTCGACAGCGTAAATACCATCTGCGGGATTGCCAATTGCAATTGATTTAGCTATTGTGTTGGGTTTTTCTGGCTGAATAAAATCCCTTCCTTCTTTGAATGCTTTGGCTATGGGTGAACATCCTTCGGCTTGTGCGCCGCTGAATCGGACGTTTTTCGCTTCTACTAAACCAACTTCCACAAATTCGTTAAAGCCTTTATAAATTTTGCTGAACAACGAACCGCTTGCTAATGGTGCCACAATATGGTCTGGTAGTTCCCAACCTAGTTGTTCTGCTACTTCAAAACCTAATGTTTTGGAACCTTCGGAATAATAAGGACGTAAATTAATATTGACAAATCCCCAACCGTGTGTATTGGCAACTTCCGAACAAAGACGATTAACTTGGTCGTAATTACCCTTAACTGCCATTAAAGTCGGGCTATAAATAAGACTTCCTAAAATTTTGCCTGCTTCTAAATCCGCAGGTATAAACACGCAACAATCTAAACCAGCATGAGCTGCGATCGCGGCGGTTGAATTTGCTAAGTTTCCAGTACTAGCACAGGATACGGTGGTGAAACCCAATTCTTTAGCACGAGTTAAAGCGACTGACACCACCCGATCTTTGAAGCTAAGGGTGGGCATATTAACAGCATCATTTTTTATATATAATTTTTTTAAACCCAAGCGACGCGCTAAACGGTGCGAACGAACCAAAGGAGTCATACCCGTTCCGACATCAATAGGGTTTTCGCTGGTTACAGGTAAAAATTTCTGATAGCGCCATATTGAATTTGGACCCGCTTCAATAGTTTTGCGAGTAATGGTTTTACGCAAGTTGCTGTAATCGTATTTTACTTCCAAAGGACCAAAGCACAACTCACACACATTTTTAGCTTCAAGTTCGTACTCTGCGCCGCATTCTTTACATTTCAAAGCATGAAATGCATGAGTAAGAGTTTGGTTTTGGATGTTGGTTGCCGCTTGCATTTGGTATTCCTCCCGGTCGAATGTTTAACTGTCAACTGTGGGGTGATACTAACACGCCTCAAATACCGAGTCAAACAATCCCGATAATTTTTGTCGGGATTAAGA
>JBHJOU010000515.1:0-6276 GCA_050329355.1 Rivularia sp. (in: cyanobacteria) | reverse complement strand
GATTAAATTCACACCTACAGTTTGTAATTGATTGCGGATAGAGTCGGATAAAGAGAAGTTACGGTTTTTACGTGCATCTTGTCGCTGCTGAATTAAAACTTCAATTTCTGCATCACTTATAGATTCGGATTTAGCTTTGTTTTCTGTCACAGGTAAAACCGATAGTCCAAATACCTGAGCTAATTTGACTAAAGTCTGCCATGTTTGCTTTATTTTGTCCGACGAACTAGCAGTCTTACCTTGATGAGTCAGTAAATTACCTTCTCGACGCAACTCTTTGGCTAATTCAAATAAAACAGCTAACCCGACAGGTGTATTAAAATCATCATCCATTGCTGTTTGAAAGCTCTCTATCTCAGAATTGCAGATTTGAGATTTTGGATTTGTTTGTTCCCATGCCAATTTTTCGCCATACTGGTAGCCGAATAACAAACCAGCTTTGAGAGTTTCCCAAGCATTTTGAGCGGAAGAAATAGCATCTTCTGTAAAGTCCAAAGGCTTGCGATAATGGGCTTGCAGTACAAATAATCTCACAACCATCGGGTCAATCGGTCGCTCCAGTAATTCTCGAATCGTCGTAAAATTACCTAAAGACTTGGACATTTTTTCACCATTCACCGTTACCATACCGTTGTGCATCCAGTAATTGGCGAGTGGTTTACCTGTGATTACTTCTGATTGAGCAATTTCATTTTCGTGGTGAGGAAATACCAAATCACCACCACCACCATGAATATCAATAGTTTCTCCCAAAACAGCGCCAATCATTGCCGAACATTCAATGTGCCACCCCGGCCTTCCCATTCCCCAAGGTGACTCCCAAGCGGGTTCTCCCGGTTTGGCTGCTTTCCACAACGCAAAATCAGAAGGTTTATGTTTCTTCTTCCCTGATGGGTCTTCTAAGTCTACTCTACCACTTGCCCCAGCTTGCATATCTTGCAAATCTCTACCGGAAAGTTTGCCATATTCCGAGAAGTTTTCTGTTTTGTAATAGACATCTCCATTTGCTGCATAAGCATAGTTTTTTCGTTCTAATTCTGCAATCAACTGATGAATTGCAGGGATATTTTCGGTTACACGGGGATACTCAGATGCATCGATGACATTTAAACGACGGATATCTTCAAAGTAGGCTTGAATGTACTTTTGGGAAACCTCTTCCATTGAAGTATTTTGAGCATTAGCGCGATTGAGAATTTTGTCATCAATGTCGGTAAAGTTTTGCACGTATTGAACAGAATAACCCAGCCATTGCAAATAGCGCCGCACCACATCCCAAACAATATAAGACCTTGCATGACCCAGGTGACAATAATCATACACCGTTACACCACAGCAGTACATTTTTACCTTTCCTGTTTCTAACGGTTGAAAGGTTTCTTTACGACGGCTCAGGGTGTTATATATTGTCAGAGTCATAGGTAAATAATTCAGTTAGGAAATAACAAACAAATTCAAAATTTCCCAGATTTCAATATTGCGATCGCAATCCTAAAATACATGAGAAAATTTAAGACGCACTACTAAATTATAGTAGATGTCTCTAGTACTGAAGGAACGGGAAAAACTTGATTAAACTGAATAATTCCTTTAATAGCATTAAATATTGGCTGCCATTTTACACCGCGAATATGTTTATGACATTTGTCTATTTGGTCATCAGTAGCTTGGTCGCAATGATTAACTACTATTTTATCAGCAAAGAATATTTGATTAGTTACTAAGTAACGTTGTGCGTCTGTCGGTGGATATTTGGTTGGATTAATCACTGTAATAACTTCTTTTAAAATAATCTTTTCTGGGGAGAAATGTTGACGAATTGTTCTGATAACTGGGATTGGGTCAGTTTCGTGACTAGCTTCAATAAATAATTGCTGAGTGTCTACTTTTTCAGTTTCTCTATCAACAAGTAAATTGTTAATTAATTGTTTTAAATCGTTGAGTCCACTACAGCAAATACAACCACTACTAAGCTTTTGAGAACCACTTTGTATATGTTCTACAGTAGTTTGAGTTTGACTGCTTAGATGTTTTATCAGACTTGTTTTGCCACTACCTGCAAACCCTAGAACTAGAGTAACAGGCAATGATTTAATTTGATTTATCATTGCCTTTGTCAAAGTTACAAATTAGTGAAAATTACCATTGTGTCGAATCAAATTCATAAATTCCTCACGGGTACGTGCATCTTCTGAAAATACACCACGCATTGCACTAGTAACAGTCCAAGAACCAGGTTTTTGTACACCACGCATTACCATACACATATGACTTGCTTCTAGAACTACTGCGACACCTTGCGGTTTGAGTAAACCTTGGAGCGCATCAGCAATTTGTAAAGTCAATCTTTCTTGTACTTGTAAGCGTCTTGCATACATTTCACAAATACGAGCAATTTTTGATAATCCGATGACTTTACCATTAGGAATATAAGCAACATGAGCGCGACCAATTATTGGTAAAATATGGTGTTCGCAGGAACTGAAAATATCAATATCCCTTACCAATACCATTTCATTTGCATCTTCTGTAAATACTGCACCATTTAACAGTTCATCCAAAGATTCATCATATCCTTTGGTCAAAAATTGTAAGGCTTTGACAACTCTTTTCGGAGTATCTTTGAGTCCTTCTCTATCTGGGTCTTCTCCTAATCCCAGTAGTAAAGTTCTCACAGCTTGCATCATTTCTGCTTCTGTAACATTAGGTTGTTTTTTAGTAGATAAAGATGAAACAACTTGCTCAGCAGAATTTAATTCGGGACGAAAAGATAAAGTCATTTTTTTATTTTAATTAGTTCTTGGTTGTTAGTTGATGGTTGTAAAAGTTAACGCAGTCAAATATTACATCATCGGATTAATCTGTATTTAGTAATTCAGATCCGGATGATTAGTTGTTATTCCCTTTTCCCTACTCCCTGCTATAATAAACAATTATTCAGTTGAGAATATATTTCATTCGTATCTAAATCACGACCGATGAAAACTAGCTGATTTTTACGGTTTTTGGTAGACCATACATCACCATCTAATTGATACCGAGGACCACTAAGTTGGAAAATATGTCTTAATTCACTATCGCTAAACCAAAGAATACCCTTGGCTCTAAAGACATTTTCTGGCATTTTTTCATTTAGAAATGTCTCAAATTTATGGACATCAAAAGGTTTATCGCTTTGGAAAGATATGGAAACAAATCCATCATTTTCTAAATGATTGGAGTGATGGTGATGATGTTCGTGGTGGTCATGCTCATGATGCTCATGGTCATGATGCTCATGGTCATGATGGTCGTGATGATCATGGTCATGTTCGTGACTTTCTTCTTCAATCAAGGAAGAATATTCATTTTTAGAGTTTAAGTCAACGTCTAAAATTAATGGTAAAGCGACTTTACCATAAGAAGTACGAATAATTTTTGCACCGACTTTATTATCATGAATAAAATCTTCTAGTTCTGATAATTTTTCTTCACCAACTAAATCGGTTTTATTCAGGAGAATAATATCACCATAAGTTATCTGTTTTAAAGCAGCTTCACTTTGAAAATGTTCGCTGTTAAAAGCTTCTGCATCAACAAGAGTGAGTATGGAATCAATATTAGTAAAATCTCTCAGTTCTGTACCCAGAAAAGTTAAAATAATTGGTAATGGGTCAGCTACACCTGTAGTTTCTATCACCATATAATCAACACGGTCATCTCTTTCTAAAATTCGATAAACCGCATCAACTAATCCATCATTAACAGTACAACAAATACAGCCATTACTCAATTCCATCATGTCATCATCTGTGGATACAAGTAACTGACTATCAATATTAATATCACCAAATTCATTTACTAGTACGGCAACTTTCAAATCTTCTTTATTTTGCAGAATTTGATTAAGCAATGTCGTTTTACCACTACCTAAAAATCCTGTAATGATAGTAATAGGCATTCCTCGCTTAGGAATATCAAGAGTGATATTAGATTTGGGTGAAGTTAGTTGAGTCATGATTTCTCCTTTGATTTCATGTTAGGGTGTGAATTTTATTAGCGCAGTAGAAATAATTTTACTTTATAAGTAATTTTTAATCTCCTATTGGTGCTGGAATTCTGGCTAAAATTCCTTTTTGCAAAACTTCTGGTCGTTGGTTTCTGGGAACTATACCATTCGGATTAGCATGATATTGTTCGCACAATTTTAATATATCTCCTGCACTTTCTAATGGTGGTAAATCACCAAACATTAAACTAGTTTTATTTGGAGCAGCTAATGCTACAGCACAAGGTCTTTTGCAAGCACTTAAACATTCTACTTCTGTAATTAAAAACTCAGATTTCAATGACCATTGTTGATGCAATTCTAGTAATTTACTAAATAAAATTTTACCACCCCTTTCACTCATATAATCACGTTGTGTGAGTGAAAAATAACAAGATTTACAAACAAACAATGTGTGAGAAGCCATATTAGATAAATTCCTGTAATTAATTAAGATTATTTATCTTGATTGAGTCTACTTATATCGGTATACTCAATTTCGGCGATAGATTTATGAATTTTATATTGTTGTACGGGATTGCTCATTATATTAATTACCGTTTCAATTGGCGGACATCCAGGTTCTGTACATTGTAATTGACTTAAAGAAATGGAAATGTGTTCATCAATTTGCAAAGCTTGATAAATCCATTGTTTGATTTGTTTAATATTTTGATAACTCGCTTTTTGAGATTGTTTACCAAAAGAAAAACTCATATAGTTTATGACGTAGTTAATGGCTAAAATTAACAACTAAATAGTTGAGTTCAAAGCAATAGCTGACTGTAAACAAGTAATTGTTTCACTTATTGATAGCGTTCCTAAATCTCCTGCTTGTCGAGTACGCACGCTTAAATTTTGGTTTTCCACCTCTCGTTTCCCAACTACAGCTACTACGGGAATCTTTTCTAATTCAGCATTGCGAATTTGTTTACCTAATCTTTCTCCACTACTATCAACTTCTACTCTTAATCCTTCTTTATGCAATTCTCTAGCTACTGATTCTGCATATTCTCGCACTTCATCACTAACTGGTAATAATCTACATTGAATCGGTGCTAACCACAAAGGAAAATCACCTGCATAGTTTTCAATTAAAATTCCAAAAAAACGTTCGATTGAACCAAAAATCGCTCGATGAATCATAATTGGTCGCTGTTTAGTATCGTCAGCAGCAACATATTGCATATCAAATCTTTCAGGTAAATTAAAATCTACTTGAATCGTCGAACATTGCCACAAACGACCAATCGCATCTTGAATTTTAATATCTATTTTTGGTCCATAAAAAGCACCTCCTCCTTCATCAATAATATAATTCCAACCTTTAGTATCTAAAGCTTGTTTTAAAGCCGCAGTTGCTAACTCCCATACTTCATCTTCCCCTACTGATTTACTCGGACGTGTGGAAAGATTTACTTCATAATTATTAAAGCCAAAATCCGATAAAATTCGCTCGGTAAGATGCAATACTCCTAAAATCTCATCCGCTATTTGATTGGGTAAACAAAAGATATGAGCATCATCTTGAGTAAACCCACGCACACGCATTAAACCATGTAACGCACCTGAACGTTCATAACGATAAACTGTTCCTAATTCTGCCCATCTTAATGGTAATTCTCGATAGGAATGTAGTTTATTTTTGTAAGTCAGAACGTGAAAAGGACAATTCATCGGTTTGATTTGATAAGCTTGTTTTTCCACTTCCATCGAGTCAAACATATTCTCACCGTAAAAGTCGTAATGACCCGATGTTTTCCACAAATCTAAATTCGCAATATGGGGTGTATATAATAATTGATAACCAGATTCTAAGTGCGATTTACGCCAATAATCTTCAATTATATAGCGAATTTTTGCACCCTTGGGATGCCAAAATACCAATCCTCCACCAGCATCTTCTTGAATACTAAATAAATCTAATTGTTGACCTAATTTTCTATGGTCTCTTTTTAATGCTTCTTCTCTTTGTGTTAAAAAAGCTTGTAATTCTTCTGGAGTTTCCCACGCTGTACCGTAAATACGTTGCAACATCGGTTTGGTTTCATCACCTTGCCAATATGCACCCGCAACACTTAATAATGCAAACGCTTTTTTATTAATTTCACCAGTAAAATTTACATGAGGTCCAGCACATAAATCCCACCAATAACTATAACTATTTGTTTTTCTATTATCTTTTATATTATCTACGGTTAATAATGATGGTTCTATTTCTCCACCATCAGGAATTCCAATAAAATAAC
>JBHJOU010000978.1:0-7086 GCA_050329355.1 Rivularia sp. (in: cyanobacteria) | reverse complement strand
AACTCCTAACTCCTAACTCCTAACTCCTCACTCCTAACTCCTAACTCCTCACTCCTAACTCCTAACTCCTAACTCCTCACTCCTAACTCCTAACTCCTAACTCCTAACTCCTAACTCCTCACTCCTAACTCCTAACTCCTAACTCCTAACTCCTCACTCCTAACCCTTCTTCCGTCTTTCTTCAAGTTTAAGCAACATTTCCGCGTGCATTTCGCGGGTTATGGGATAAAAATAGGTGAGAAATAATCCGCAAATTAAACATACTATGGGAACGGGACCAACAGCGATACGGATGGCAGATAGTGCGGTTTCTGGTTGTATGGGTAACTGAGTTTGTCCGGGAATATTTTCTTGGAAACCTGAAGATTCTAAAGCAATTCCTACCAAAAATAAACCAAAAGCTAAACCAAATTTTTGCAGTAATACCATGAAACCATAAAATACTCCTTCACGACGTTGCCCGGTTTGTAATTCATCTAGTTCAATTACATCAGGCATCATTGACCAAGGAACTAAATAAGCAACGGATACTCCCGAACCTGCAATTACGGCTAAAACATACATTAACCCAATTTGACCAGGCTGTAAAAAGAATAATCCTGTAGCTGCAATAATCCATAAAAACATTCCCATAAAGTAAACGGCTTTTTTACCAACTCGTTTACTTAATGCACCCCAGACAAACAACATTAATAAAGCAGTTCCTTGTACCCCAATCATGACTGCGGGTACATCTGATTCTTGCAATTTCATACAATAAATTACAAAGTAAGGGATAACGCTAGCGGTAATTTGTACCCCCAACCAGGAACAAAGATATATACCAATCACGAATAAAAAAGGCTTATTCTTAAAAACTATTTTTATTTGTTCTGCGATGGGAAGTGATTCGCTTGCCTCGGTTTGAGCACGTTTCGCTTCAAAAGCCAAAACGCGATCGCGAGTTCCCCAAACACACCAAAATAATCCTAAAACCGAAATTACCCCACAGATTGCAGCTAAAACTAAATACTGTTGTTGACGGTTAAAAATTTCCGAAAATATTGGGGAAAATATTAATTGTGCTAAAAATAATGAAAAAATACTACCGCCGATGGAAAAAGCAAAGCGAATACTATTAAGACTGGTTCTTTCGTCATAATCTTGGGTTAATTCTGGAGTCATTGCTGTATAAGGCAAATTGACTACCGTATAAAATACTTGAGAAATCACCCCAATGATGACGTAATACCAAAACAATCCCCAAACGTTGGTAGTCGGTACAATCCACTGTAAAAAGAAGAAAATACCAAAGGGAATTGCACCATATAATAACCAAGGAAGACGACGACCCCAACGACCTGATTTAGTGCGATCGGTCATCACTCCTACTATTGGGTCATTAATAGCATCCCAAATCTTACCTACCATTAAAATACTACCAGCTAAACCTGCTGGAATACCTGCCACATTTGTAAAGAAAAATAGTAAATAGAATACCGAAATATTTGCAGTAATAGCCGGGCCCAAATCTCCTGCACCGTAAGCTAACTTAGTTTTTAAGTCAAGTTTTTGAGCTTTACCGATATTTTGGGGATAATCATCAGCCGGAGAATTGTTCATAATACCCACACTCGTATTAAAATAAAGAGTTTGGCATCTACTATTAGTATTAGGTTTAAATTAACTCCCTTATGCCAGACCTTTATATCTCGTGGTCAGATTATCACCACAAAATTGAACAACTAGCTGCTCAAATCTATCAATCCGGCTGGGAATTCAACCAAATAGTCTGCCTTGCTAGAGGTGGATTGCGAATCGGAGATATTATTTCCCGTATATACAAGCAGCCGCTAGCAATATTAGCAACATCATCTTACAGCGGTGCGGGCAAGCAAGAAAGGGGACAATTAACCTTTTCCCAACATTTAACTATGACTACAGAAACCTTAGGCTCGCGAATTCTGTTAGTTGATGACTTAGTAGATTCAGGAATCACTCTCGAAGATACTATTCCTTGGTTAAAGAAAAATAGTGAAACTAATATTGAAGAAATTCGTACTGCTGTTATTTGGTATAAAGCTTGCTCGGTAATAGTTCCTGACTATTATACAGATTATTTATCCGACAACCCTTGGATTCATCAACCATTTGAACATTACGAATTCATGAATCCAGCCCAACTTGCCGAACAAAAGTTAGGAGTTAGTTGATAGTGAACAGTTGACAGTTGACAACTAATAACTCCCAACTCCGGTGGTACTAACTTTTAATTCTCAATCCAAAATCCAAAATCCAAAATCTAAAATCTAAAATAGTGCCAGCCATATCGGCAGAGTTACGAGTAATAATACAGTTCCTAGGGCAATTGTACTTACTGCTAAATCACTATCAAGTTTGAAGGCTTCGGCAATTATCAAAGTGGAGAAGGCGGGAGGCATTGCCGTTTGTAGCAAAATTATTTGTGCTGGAATACCAGTTACGCCTAAAAGTGATAAACTGCCGCCTAAAATTAGTGGTACTAGCAGCATTTTGATGGCGACGCTAGCTCCTGCTTGGGTTACATTTCGCCAAGAGTGGAGTCCGCTTAATCGCATTCCCATTAAAACTAAAGATAAAATTATCCCACTCCAACCAAATTTTTCTAAATAAAATTCTGCGACTTGGGGAATTTTTACTTGACGAAACAGCAAACCGAATCCGAAACTCCATAAAGCAGGATTGATTAATAAAACTTTGATGTTTTGCCAAAAGTTGGCAGCACTACCACCAAAACGGGCTGCAAGAGCCACACCCAAACCCCAAGTACCAAACAGCGAACCTAATAGATCGTAAAATAATGCCCAAGCAAAATACTCAGTACCATATATTGCTAACGCGATTGGATAACCAAGAAAAGCAGTATTGCCAATCATTGACGATAAAATAAAACTTCCCTGAGTCGGCGATTGCAGTACTGTATTTGTAAAATAATGTTGCCATTTTATTGCCACCCAAGCAAAAAATGCTCCTAGTAAAATCGCTATGAAAGCAACTGCGGGTGCAATCAAAACTGCTCCCGATAGATCAGCTTGGCGTAAAAAAGCGACAATTCCTATAGGTATTCCGATCCAAAATAGAAACTGAGCTAAGCGAGTTGGAACCGTACTTGGGAGCCTACGTCCCAGGATAAATCCGATTAAGACCAATCCTGATAGCTTAAGGTATAGTTCTAAAAGGTTTGTCAAAACGTTTTAGTAGGAATTGCATATGTAACCTGTAATCTAACAGGTTTCTTCATCTCCAGTCTACAATCTTTAATGATTACTGAACATTCATCAGGAGTTGAGCCTTGAATAATGAGTTTTCCGAAGAAGTACAAAACTCAACCCCCTCTGAAATTCGCGAAGATATTCCCCAAGCTTTGCGCGATACTCCTGATGCGGTACCCAAGCTAGGTTTAAATCCCTCGTTTTTGGCGATCGCCGGAGTCACAGGTTTTGTTCTGCTGGCTGCAATCAGTGGTTTGATATTTTACCTTGCTGCTCCCAAAAATACTTCTGATCCGCAAGTTTCCTCTAGTGAGACAATTACTCCCAATGCACAGAATAGCAATTCTGTCAATAAAAAAGCTCTTTTAGGTCATTTAGAATACCCAGAAGCTCCAGCATCAGAAATTGTAACAATAAATGCCAACGGACAGGTAAGATTACGAGCATCTGCGGGTAAAAAATTTGAGCAGATGGTGAAAGATGCTCGAAAAACTGGTATCAGATTAGTGCCAATTTCAGGGTTTCGCTCGATTCAAGAACAAGAACAGTTATTTTTTAAAGTAGGTGCTACACGCAATCAAACACCAGCCCAAAGAGCATCAGTTAGCGCTCCTCCTGGACACAGCGAACATCACACGGGTTACGCTGTAGATATTGGTGATGGTGCAGTACCAGCAACGAATCTGAGTGAAAAGTTTGAAAATACCGCAGCCTTTAAATGGCTGGAAGCTAACGCAGCACGTTACGGTTTTGAATTATCATTTCCTAAAGATAATCCCCAAGGTGTAAGTTACGAACCCTGGCACTGGAGATTTGTTGGCGATCGCGATAGTTTAGAGACTTTTTATAAATCAAGGGATATTAAGCCAATTCCCACACCATAATCTTAAAAATTACAAAATACCTCTGTAGAGACGTAGCAGTGCTACGTCTTTTTCTTCTACAACCAAATAGCTGAACGAGAAAATAATGGAGCTAAGCGGATTCGAACCGCTGACTTCCTCAATGCCATTGAGGCGCTCTACCAACTGAGCTATAACCCCGCAAAATGCATCTTTAATGATGCCTTAATTATTAATTGTTTGTCAATACACTTTATTTGAAGAAATTTAACAATGAAATTAATGATAATGATTAAGTAACAAAAAAATTATGATGAAGCTTGTAGTAAGTAGCTCATACAGTCTCCCATCAGAAAGTAGACTACCATCATAGCCGCAGCTGAAGAAGCAACTAACATACCAGCTAACATCAACGAAAATTCCTTGTCTTCAAAAGCTTTTTCCATTAAGTGTAAAGACCAAGCTACTAACGCTATATCAAAAAATAAAATCGGAATCAACATATTTCTTAAGTTATATTAATTATTGTTAACTTATATTAACATTGTTTCTCAGAACTGTGTTGAACCAATTTAGATGTTGAAAAAGCGAAAATTTTTCCTTTTCAAAGCGAATTTCGGACGGGTATTTTTCGCTCATTTAAGTAATTTTTGATTTGCGCTACACTAAGCTGTCCGTAATGCAAAAGCGATGCTAATAATGCGGCTTCTGCTTGTCCTTCGGTAACTGCGTTATATATGTGTTCGCAGTTTCCCGCGCCACCAGAGGCGATTACCGGAATATTTACAGAGTTTGCGATCGCCTTTGTTAATTCAATGTCATAACCAGCTTGAGTACCATCAGCATCCATACTTGTTACCAACAGTTCTCCGGCACCTCGTTTTTCAAGTTCTTGCGCCCAGTGAAGGGCATCTAAACCAGTATTTTCTCGTCCGCCGCGAATGTAAACATCCCAACCAGAAATATTTGTATCTAACCTGCGTTTAGCGTCGATCGCGACAACTATACATTGATTACCAAAACGTTCGCTGGCTTGATTAATGAAATCTGGGTTTCGTACCGCAGTAGAGTTAATACTAACCTTATCTGCTCCAGCTCGTAACAGTTCTTTAACATTTTCTAAGGTTTGGATGCCACCGCCGACAGTTAGGGGAATAAATACCTGTTCGGCAGTACGGTGAACTACGTCAAGAATGATACCTCTGTCTTCATGAGTGGCTGTAATATCCAAAAATACGATCTCATCTGCGCCAGCTTCGTCGTAAACCTTTGCTAATTCTACTGGGTCGCCAGCATCCTTAAGGTCTACAAAGTTAACTCCTTTTACAACTCGTCCCGCTTTGACATCTAAGCACGGTAAAATTCTCTTAGCTAGCATGATTTATGAAAGTACTCCAATTGTATTGACCCGGAATATAAATTTTAGAACTGACTTGCTTTCTCGACAAAAAAAATTTTGGCATCAGTGTTTTTTCGCATTTCGTGCGGCGATGATTTTTTTCCATTGCTTCAATTTTTCAAACAAGCCTTCACACTATCTATAAGCGGACTATGGCGATTATCTCCTCTAAACAACAGCCCCAGCCTGAAGAACCGGACAAACAACCACGGCAGCGAAAGCAAGTTACTAAAGAATCGAGCGATGAAAATCTTTTGCAACCCCAAGCAGCTATAGATGAAACTGACAATAAAGAAGAGGGTATTCGTCCACAGCGATTTGCCGATTATATTGGGCAAAAAGATTTAAAAGATGTACTCGAAATTGCCATCCAAGCAGCGAAATCCAGAGGTGAAGTACTAGACCACCTGCTGCTTTACGGTCCTCCAGGGCTGGGTAAAACCACAATGGCAATGATTTTAGCATCAGAAATGGGGGTTAATTATAAAATTACCAGCGCCCCTGCTTTGGAACGTCCCCGAGATATTATGGGATTGCTGATTAACCTTAAGCCTGGGGATATTATCTTTATTGACGAAATTCATCGCCTCTCTCGAATGACCGAAGAAATTTTATACCCGGCGATGGAAGATTATCGTTTAGATATTACTGTAGGTAGAGGTTCGAGCGCTCGTACCCGCAGCATTCCCTTATCAAAGTTTACTTTAGTTGGAGCAACAACCCGCGTCGGGGCTTTGACTTCTCCTTTGCGCGATCGCTTTGGTTTAATTCAAAAGCTGAGATTTTATGAAGTAGAAGAACTCAGTCAAATTGTTTTGCGAACCGCTCAATTACTTAAAACTGATGTAAACAAAGATGGAGCGTTAGAAATTGCTCGGAGAGCGCGAGGAACACCGCGTATTGCCAATAGATTACTCAAACGTGTCCGCGATTATGCTGAGGTGAAATCAACTGGGGAGATTGACGAAACCATTGCAGCCGAAGCTCTACAATTATTCCAAGTAGATCCCTGCGGCTTAGATTGGACTGACCGCACAATGTTAAGCACCATTGTAGAACAATTTAATGGCGGTCCCGTGGGATTAGATACAATTGCCGCTGCGACGGGTGAAGACACCCAAACTATTGAGGAGGTATATGAACCATATTTAATGCAAATTGGTTACTTACAGCGGACTCATCGTGGTAGGGTAGCAACACCTGCTGCATACAAACATTTAGGTTTTAAACCGCCAAATGAACAATTATCTTTGCTTGGGTAATGGGTAATGGGTAATAAGCTTACTTCTTACTTCTTACTCCCTAATCCCTGGCTCTTATGTGACTATATTCAATTGAATATAAATAAATTACTATGGTAAACTACCCACCACCAATTACTAAGAGCAATATGGTGGGGGCTTTAAAAGCCCAGAGTTTACCCGACTAAGTACCTTGAGTACTACGATTTTTAGGTCATCTCACCTACGAATACGCAGCCAGTTTGTAGCTCTGAGGTTAACAGTTAAACAGAATCATTGGGTTTGAGTCAGTGCTTTTAGCGTAAAAAGCCTTTAAATCATTGTCCAGGCTAACTTTACCCGCAAGGCTTGCCTTGAGCGCAGTCGAAAGGAGG
>JBHJOU010000238.1:0-3661 GCA_050329355.1 Rivularia sp. (in: cyanobacteria) | reverse complement strand
ACATCACCACGACGAATCACAACTGGTAATTCTAACAAGCATTCGTAAATAAAAGTAATCCGCTTGAGACTAATTTGCCATTCTTTTAATAATGCATCGTCCCAAACCCAAATAGCGGGAGTATTCGGGTATTCATCCAGTGCGGGGTTTTTGGGACTCAGACAATCACCGTGAATCCAGATAATTCGCTCAGTCATAGAATTTTAGATTTTAGATTTTAGATTTTGGATTACCAGTCAATTTAAACACTCAGAGTAAAACGAGGTGTGAAAACCTTAATTTTTCCTGGGGTTAGAAGTCGGGTTTTTATAACTATTGTCTGTTACTATAAACATTTATCCTAAAAACCCGACTTCTGTTATAGTCGAAAACTAACTCAATCAAGAAGTGCCATATTCATTGATAATTAATAACTGATAAGTAAGTGGGTCAAATTAAATATAAAACCTCACCCTCAATCCCTCTCCTTACTAAGGAGAGGGAGCAGTACGGCAGGGCTCCGGTTTTATCTTATATTTAATTACACCTACCTACTTAACTGATAACTGATAACTGATTATGGCTAAAGTTTTTGATTCGATCACCGCAGAATTACAAAAGTTTATTGCAAACCAACAGATTTTCTTTGTTGCTACTGCACCAATAGATTCTACCGGACACGTTAACCTTTCTCCCAAGGGATTAGAAAGTTTTCGGATTCTTTCACCACACAAAGTTGCTTATCTCGATTTGACAGGGAGCGGTAATGAAACATCAGCGCATTTACAAGAAAATGGACGAATTACCTTAATGTTTTGCGCTTTTCAAGAACCACCTTGTATTTTGCGGCTTTACGGTAGGGGAAACACTATTCTACCGGGTAATTCAGATTGGGAATCTTTATCTTCACAGTTTCCGCAAATTCCCGGAACCCGTCAAATAATTGTAGCCGATATTGAGCGAGTACAAACATCTTGCGGCATGGGTGTACCTTTGTACGAATATCAAGAACACAGACAAGCTTTAGTCAATTGGGCAGAGAAAAAAGGAGAACAGGGAATTAAAGAATATCATAAGCAGAAAAATCTCGTAAGTATTGATGGTTTAGCAACTCCATTGAGTGAAACACTATAAAAAGATCATATAAAGATAATATTTAGTAATTTTAGTCGGTTTAGTCAGCTAATGTTACCTGGTGACTCAATTATGCAACATCACAACGGTTATCCTAGTCATGATTGTTGTAGAGTTTTGTACTCAATAAAAAATCATGAAAAAATTTATTAAGTGGTGTGTAGACTTATTTTTATTAAGTCAGCAGCGCAGGCAAAGACGAGCGTTTCTTACAGCTATTTTTACTCTTTCTTTGATGGCTGGGGTAATGTTTTCTTTGCCCGCACCGGCTCAAATTATAATTAAAACCCCTCAGCAGCCAATTGTTAACAAGCCGAGCCAAGCAACGGAATTACGCGGGGTATGGTTAACTAATATTGATAGCGATGTTTTATTTAAGCGCCAAAATCTGACTAATGCTTTGACGCGACTTAAACAATTAAATTTCAATGTTGTATATCCTGCGGTGTGGAATTGGGGTTATACTTTGTATCCTAGTAAAGTTGCGGCAAGTGTAATTGGAACTAGTGTAGATCCCGAACCAGGACTTCGAGGGCGCGATATGCTTGAAGAAGCAGTACGTGAGGGACACGCGAGGAATTTGAAGGTAATTCCTTGGTTTGAATTTGGCTTTATGGCACCTGCTGATTCACAATTAGCAAAGCGTCGTCCTTACTGGCTGACTAATCGCGTTGACGGGGGCAAAATTAAAAAAGAAGGTATTCACGATCGCGTTTGGTTAAATCCTTTTCGTCCCGATGTACAGCGATTTATCAAAGATTTAATCGTGGAAATGGTGCAAAAATATGATATAGACGGCATTCAATTTGATGACCATTTTGGCTTACCATCGGAGTATGGCTACGACAGTTACACGGTAGCGCTATATAAAAAAGAGCATAACGGTAAAGTACCTCCTAAAGATCATAAAAATCCAGAATGGTTAAAATGGCGTGCTGATAAGATTACTGATTTTATGAAAGAAGTATTCTTGGCAATCAAAGCGGTTAAAAAAGATTGTATTGTTTCTGTTGCACCAAATCCCCAAAGATTTTCTTATGAATACTTTTTAGCCGATTGGCAAAGATGGGAACGTATGGGATTAATCGAAGATTTGGTAATTCAAATTTACCGCGATGATATGAATGTATTTGTGAATGAATTGCAATACTCTGAAGTCATCGCTGCCAAAAAACATATTCCTACCAGTATCGGTATTATCAGTGGTTTAAAAAATAAACACGTACCCGTAGAACAAATTAAAGCACAGGTGAAACAAGTTCGCGATCGCAATTTTGCTGGAGTATCTTTCTTCTTCTATGAAACTTTATGGAACATGAGTAAAGAACCATCACAACAGCGTCAGGAAGGTTTTAGGGGATTATTTACTACACCAGCGAAATATCCTAATTTGTTAGCTGGTTGGAAAGGATAGGAAGAGATGGGGATAAAAGTCCCCCCATCCCCTATCCCCCAATCCCTAACCTCCCGGCTAACCCGGGGCTGAGAGGAATCAAAGTTGCAACCATCAAAAATAAGGCTAATAATCCTAATGCAGCTCGTGCATCATCGGGTTCGGTGATTTCATTCAAACTCGGACGCTCCAAGTCTCTTTGTAAAAAGAAAATCACAATTGCCCAATATAAAGCCAGAGAATTGGCTAAACCAACTATTCCTAAAATAACTAAAGTTGCGAATGTTGTACGTCCGGCAATTTTACGTCCATAAATAGCTTGGACAATTCTACCACCATCTAGTTGTCCGGCTGGCATTAAGTTTAAAGCTGTAACTACTAAACCCAACCAACCAATGATCACCAAAGGATTTACGTCTACTAAAGGTGACTTTAAAGCCTCACCCATGACAACTCGCGCTAAACTTCCGACAAGAATCGAACCTTGAAAAAACTGGTTTGGTAACTGAAATAAACTTCCTTGATGGGAAAATAGCAATCCCACAATTAACATGATAAATGAAACAATTCCTCCTATTGCAGGTCCAGCTAAAGCAATATCAAAGAAAACTTTACGATTGGGTAACAATGATTCAAAGCGGGTAATTGCACCAAAAGAACCAATTTGCACGGAAGGAAGTAGATAAGGTAGACTCAATTTGACTTGATGACGACGAGCGATGATCCAATGTCCAAATTCGTGAGCGATTAAAATTGTCAAAAAACCTGCTGTAATGGGTAAAGCTTCTTGAAATCTTCCGGGATTGGAAAAGAAATCGAAATTTAATAGGATTCCCCCAGCTTCTAAAGTTGTGGCAATAGTTGCTAATAAAAGGATACCAGCAAAGGCTTTTTGTCCCGGAGTCATGGAACGTGGATCATTACGACTGGGTAGGACTATAATTGTGGGTTTACCTTCAGGACTTTCCACTAAAAATAGGCGATATTTATCACCAACACGTTCGCGTAAACTCGCACTCAAACGGTTGTGAACGTCTTCTGCTTCTCCCCTCAAATTACCTTTAAAAATAGCTCCTTCTTGATAAGCAATAGTTTCGGTGGCAAAATATGTATCGATGCCGAAAATACTTCTAATAGTACTCAAATCTTCTTCGG
>JBHJOU010000628.1:0-2570 GCA_050329355.1 Rivularia sp. (in: cyanobacteria) | reverse complement strand
TGCCTTGGCAGAAGCTTGTGCGGTATGCTTGGAGGAACAAAAACATTCCCAGGGTGTGGAAATCACAGTTAATGGAGAATTTGATGCTAAATTTGAGCTATCCTGGCAACCAGTTACAGAACAAATGCTACGTTGTTGGAATGATGAGGAGTTTACAACTGAACAAGCAGCTTACGGTATTGCATTTTTAATTATTAGAGAACTAACTGATTTAACAGTAATTGAACGCTCTCGGAAAGGTACGGGATTTGATTACTGGTTAGGCACTTCGGATACAGACGAAGGGCAACCATTTAAAAATAAAGTTAGGCTTGAGGTATCTGGTATACGATGCATGGTAATTTGAGCCTTGTTAAAGCTAGAGTAAAACAAAAGAAGGAACAGACCAAAGTATCAGATGGTGAGTTTCCTGCGTATATTATCATTGTCGAATTCAGTACACCTCTATCTTATGTAGAAATAAAATGAGTCAAATTCAAGAAAAACATACTACTGCGATGGATTTGGCAGAAGCAGCTTTTACTGCGAAACTTCAAGGTAATTTAGAACAAGCCTCGCAACTTATTCGAGAAGCATTTGAGAACGAGCAAGCTGCTGCTGCATTAATAGCCGATCAATTAGATGCAGAACCGAGCCGTTCAATTTTACATCGCAGTGCAGCAACTCTTGCTGTAGATTGTGGAGAATTCAAAGCAGCAGAACGTTTAATCGCAACTGCTTTATCGGGAAATCCTCCTGAAGAAATCGCTGAAGAATTAAAAGATTTGTTTATTCAAATTAATTTGCGTCCATATTTAGAGCGCAATGGTATAAATATTGATAATGAAAAAATTAATGCTTTAATTTTAAGAGTAAATAATTGATAAAAACAAACATTTATGATGGCGGATGCCAGTTGCTCTCAATCCATAACGCTCTTGCCTCAGTCAAATAATCATTATTTAATCGCAAGGCAATTACAGTTGCTCTGCCTGTAGGTGTTATGCCAGCAATATGGGTTCCACCATTCACCCAATTAAAATGTTCTTGCCATGATTGTTTTCTTGGATTAAACAGTGTCGCTAACTGACTCGTTTGCGGGTCAATTGCGTGAGTTTTTGCGCCAATAAAAATTCGTTACATCTATAGCAAGAAGCTGCCAAATTCTCGGATTCATCTCCACCACCAGCAGTTTTAGGAAAAATATGCTCCATAACTAATGGCATTCCAATTAATCGAGAGTTAGTTTGGCAATACTCACACCTATAATTAGCCCGAGTTATAACTGAGCGAACGAATTTTGTCAGAAATAGCCATGAACTAAAGGGGCATTTCATTCAAATTTGGTATTTTGTGTCCTCGCCAGCGGAGAACTGACCAAGCATAAGCTTTTTGTAACATTAAACGGTCAGCTTTTATTCTTAATTCACTAAGTTCTTGACGTTCGCTTTTGTTTAGCTCCTCGACTGTGCTATTTTTCTCCAATAATTCTGTGTGACGTTTTTGCTGCTCCGAGGTGATTTGACTGTTGGCGTTAAGCGTTAGCGGAGCGTCTCTGAAAGAGATAGCTCTACCGAAGGTAATCGCCAATAATTCCTCCAGATCCCAAATTTGCATTTTCAGAAGTTCTTCCTGAATTTCTACAGGTGCATTATCGGGTGTAGGGGGTAAGTTGCTGACGATGCTTTGGGCTACTAGGACTTCTAAGGGCTGCTGAGTTGCGCGAGCGATACGAGCTAATTGTTGAAAAATAGCTTGTGGGAGTTCAACCGTGACTTTTTGCGTTGCCATTGGTTGTTAGATGTTGCTTGTTTTTATTACTTTTAATATTAACATTGCCAAAACTATCTGTTCTTCTTGAGAATAGCTTGTCTTATTAAAAAGTCAATTATAGAAGAATAATTTAACGTAACGCGCTTTTATAGAGTTTCTAAGCCGGATTAACTTTCTTATGCGCTCTATGTAAAAGGTAAAGCTATAATTAGCATACAAGACAAGCTGACAGGACAAAACCCCAGGCAATGGCAGAATTAACAATTCAAGTTTCCGATGAACTAGCTCAGCGTCTAGAACCTTGCTCTATGGTTGAAGAGGAAAAAGCAATTATTGTTAAACTAACTTCGACAGGAATGGCACAAACCATCATCGAGATCGGTTGCGATCGCAAGACAACAGTAGCAAAGATTAAGATAATCCGTATGACCATCTAGAATTTCTCCAGAGTTGCAATCATAAATTCTAGATGCAATATCGACGATTTGAGTAATCACTTGCTGAGATTTTTGCAGTCCGATAGTATTTAACACTTCTTGATCATTCAACAGTTGAATAATATCGTTGAGCATACGACTTCCACTATGATTGGACATAAAATCTCCTCCAGTTTCAATGCTTGGCACAAAAATTGAATACATTGACTGAATAATAGCATAAAATAGTACAAAAAAACTATTTTAACTGTGATGCTCATGCGATCAACTGCACGACTGCGCCGAACTCTTTCACCGTAAGGTGTTCTCGATGGGTAGAGCATTCCGTTTGCGTTCCTGGGCCGTGTGGCTCAGCGCCTCGAAGAGAAGGCTTATAGCCTA
>JBHJOU010000703.1:0-30503 GCA_050329355.1 Rivularia sp. (in: cyanobacteria) | reverse complement strand
GGGGGGACAAGGAGATTAATTTCTTCTTTTTCTTGTGAGTTGGAAACCTCACCCCCATCCCCTCTCCTTGCTAAGGAGAGGGGTGTCCGATAGGACGGGGTGAGGTTTTTAGTGGAATTTTCTACTACAATTCTGGTGATATTATCTTCCCAATAATTGGAGTTATCTAACCAGGGTTGGATGACAACATATTTAATCTGTGCTTGTTGCAGTATCTGAGAGCGTCTTTCTTTTGGTAATTCTGGGTCTATAGGAACATAAGCTGCACCTGCTGTTAAAATACCTAAAACAGCTACTATTTGTTCCCAACCTTTGGACATGACAACAGCAACTAGTTGATTTTGTACTCCTAATTTTTGTAATTGTGCAGCTAAATATAAACTGCGATCGCGTAATTCTTGATAACTAAAACAAACATTTGAGGTGACTACTGCTTGTTTATCAGGATTGAGGGCAACTCTATCGAAAAATAATTCGTGTAAAAGCGGTTGTGTATTGATTAAATTTGCTTGTGTGGCATTTACTCGATTAAATATTTCTAGTTGTGGGGATGGTAATAGTTGTCTAGTAGTATTTTGCCATGCTGCTTGATTCGCCAAACTTTCTAGAAAACTGCTGTAACTAGTAAACATATTATCGAGCATTCCCGAAGGGAATAGTTCGTCAATGGTATCCCAGTTATAAACTAATGCTCCGTTAATTTCAGAAACTTGATGGTCGAGATAAACTTGGGATGTTTGACTTAAACTATAAACAACTTCTCCTTGCCAATTTTGGTTTCTAGATGAATTTTCGGAATTATTTTGTGTAAGGGTGCTGGTAAATACAACGGGCATTAATGCGCTGGTCATTCGCCCTTTAGTACGTGCTAATCTTCGCAATACTTCAACTCCACTCACATAACGGTTATCTAAATCCTCCCATAATTGTTCTTGAATTCTTTTAGCTCTAGTAGCAAATGTATCTTTACCGTTATTATCAACTGCCAATAACGTTGATGAAGTGAAATCCCCGACTAATTGATTTACTTGGGGATGTAAAGGTAAACGATTGAAAAGAGTTAAATTTAAGGTGAATTGGGGACTATTGCTCCAATAAGTTAAAATTTCGGCAAAAGCTGCGAGTAATAATCCAGAAGGAGTAATATTATTTTGGGTTGCAAGCTGTTTGATTTTTCCCCACAATTCTGGGTTTAATCGGTGGGTACGACGGATAAAGTGGGGTTTTTCTATAGCGCTAGGGTTTTTTTGTAACGGTAGTTGGGGAGAAGCTGGTAAAGTAGAGAGTCGATGTTGCCAATAATCTACAGATTGCTGATATTTAGCTGAATTACGAAATTCTTTTTCAGCTAAGACATAATCCCGGAAGGAAATTTCTAAAGGTGGGAATTTATTTGATTGTTGAATTAACAGTACTAATTCTTGCGCTAGGATTTGTAAACTCCAAGCATCACCCATTAACACATCAAAACTAATCAAAAAGCGTACTCTGTCATCTGACAACAACACCGCTTGAATATCAAATAAAGGATATTCTTCCGTGGATAATACTTGATGAGAAAGCTTATCCCGTAAAGTTGTTAATTCCTGATCAACCTCTTCCACAGACGAAGCACACAAATTTAATGTTTTAATTTTATAAGGTGGTACTTCCGGTAAAATTCGCTGTTTACCATCAGATTCCACAATTACCCGCAGCATATCATGACGGTCGATCAATTGAAGTAGCGCAACTTCCACCTGTTTAACACTTAACCCTACCGTTTCAATTTCTCGATAACCATGAGTCGAGACATTTCCCAATTCAAAAGCGTTATTTCGTCCAATCCAGTAAGCTTGTTGAATATCAGTTAAGGGAAAAGGTTCATAACGTTGGTTTAAATCAGGTACGAGTTTCGGTATCTGGGAGTGTGATGCTACCTGATGATTTTCTACTTGCTCAACCAATCCTGCAACAGTAGGATTTAGAAACAAACTGCGTAAAGGAATATCAACCTGTAAATTCTGATTGGTTTCCGCAATGATTTTAATTCCGAGGAGAGAATGTCCCCCTAACTCAAAGAAATTGTCATGTAAACCAACTTGTTCTACCTTTAATTCATCTTGCCAAATTTTAGCGATCGCCTTTTCAATTTCTGTTTGTGGTTCAATAAAAGTCGTCTTTAATTCTGGACGAATGGTATCAGGTACAGGTAATTCACGTCGATTTATTTTACCATTAGGCAAACGCGGTAATCCTTCCAATTCCACGAATACCCCAGGAATCATATAAACAGGAAGTCTTTCCGATAAAAAATTACGAACTTGAGAAATTGATATTTCTAAATCATCCTTAAATACAACATAAGCAACCAGTAACTTATTTACTCCCTCTTCTCTAACATTCACAGCAGATTCTTGTACTTGGGGATATTGACTTAAAGCAGCTTCCACCTCCCCAATTTCAATTCGATATCCCCGTATTTTTACTTGACTATCCAACCTACCAATATATTCAATATTACCATCAGCTAAATAACGCACCAAATCGCCAGTTTTATATAATCTGCTAATGGGTAATTGGGCATTAGGCTTTCTTTTCTCTCTTCCTTCTTCCTCAGCGCTCTCTGCGCCTCTGCGGTTAATTAATCCATCATCTTCCGTAAAAAACGAATTAAACCGATTCGGAATAAACCTTTGAGCAGTCAAATCTGGCTGATTAAAATAACCCCTTGCTAATCCAGCACCACCAATATATAATTCACCAATTACACCTACAGGAACAGGTTGTAAATAACTATCAAGAATATAAGTTTGAGTATTCGCAATTGGACAACCGATAGGAGGAGATTGATAATTAGTAATTGATTGTTCTTCCCTTCTACCTTCATATACCAAAGCATAAGTCGAATATGTGGTATCCTCACTAGGACCATATAAATTAAAAATCTGCTGAATGTGGGGATATTTTTCTAATTCCTTTACCAAACTCCATTGTAAAGCTTCTCCAGCTAAATTAATCGTATTCACCGAATTGGGAATCGCATTTACACGACATAACTGAGAAATCGCACTTGGTACGGTATTAATCGCTGTAACCCCCCAAGCACCAGGTAAATCCACTAACTCCAAAGCGTTTTCTACCAGGATGACTTTTCCACCCCAACTCAATGGTGCAAACAATTCAAATACCGATAAATCAAAGCAAATCGAAGTTGATGCTAACATCCCACTCCATACTTC
The DNA here is from genome assembly GCA_050329355.1 of Rivularia sp. (in: cyanobacteria). GTDB lineage: Bacteria > Cyanobacteriota > Cyanobacteriia > Cyanobacteriales > Nostocaceae > Rivularia. The sequence goes on along the minus strand of JBHJOU010000703.1, from coordinate 27,282 downwards.
ACCATTAAATACTTCCTTTGCCCAATGCAACAAAGTTACGGTATTTTGATGCGCGATCGCAACTCCTTTAGGTTTACCTGTAGAGCCGGAAGTATAGATTAAATAGGCTAAATTATCTGGTGTTACTGCACTTATAGGATTATCTGTACTGTGTTGAGCAATTTTTTCCCAATCGTTATTTAAATCAATACAGTTGAGATTTTCAAATAACCTCACCCCGCCTCCGGCACCCCTCTCCTTGGTAAGGAGAGGGGCTGGGGGTGAGGTTTGCGTCAATAAAACTTCACAGTTGAGATTTTCAAATAACCTCACCCCGCTTCCGGCATCCCTCTCCTTGGTAAGGGGTGAGGCTGGGGGTGAGGTTTGCGTCAATAAAACTTCTATTTGAGCATCTTCAATAATATATGCCGTGCGTGATTGGGGATAAGCTGGATCTAAAGGAACATAAGCAGCACCAGCTTTGAGAATTCCTAAAATACCAATTACTAATTCTAAATTTCGCTCTAAATAAACCCCGACTTTTGATTCTGGTTTGACACCTAAGCTTTGTAAATAATGGGCTAATTGATTAGCACGGTGATTTAATTCTCTATAAGTCAATTGACAATTATCATGAATAATCGCGATCGCATCGGGGGTTTTTTCTACCTGAAGCCCAAATAATTCATGAATACATAAATCATCATACTCACGCTGTGTTTGATTCCATTCCCATAATATTTGTTTTGATTCTACTTCACTTAACAGCGGTAAATTACCAATTTGACAATCAGGATTATCAACAATTCCCTCTAACAATACCCGAAAATGTTCGACAAAACGGACAATTGTTTCCTCATCAAATAAATCGCTACTATATTCAATTTGTCCACAAATAGCTTGTTCTGTATCTTGTAAATTCAACCGTAATTCATATTTGACAAATTCTTGTTTATAATTATCTCGTTCTACCGTCAAATTATTTAATTGTAAAGGTTTAACAGTCGCCAATTGTAAATCAAACTTCACCTTAAATAACGGCATCATTTGACTAAAATCGCGGTTAGGATTGAGGATTTCTACCAACTTTTCAAATGGTAAATCCTTGTGAGCAAAAGCTCCTAAAACAACTTCCCTAACTCGCTGTAATAATTCCCCAAAAGTAGGATTTTGAGAAACATCAGTCCGTAACACCAAAGTATTTACTAATAATCCGATTAACGGTTCAATTTCAGTGCGATTGCGATTTGCAATATCGGTTCCGACAACAATATCATCTTGATGAGTATAGCGATGCAGTAACACCTGAAATGCAGTTAACAGCATCGTAAACAACGTTACTCCCGACTTAGCGCTGAGATTCCGTAGCTTTTCTGATAATCTTGAAGAAAGATTTAGCGGATAATGTGCGCCTTTATAACTTGGAACTGGTAATCTTTTTCTATCAGTAGGTAATTCCAGTACCGAAAGATGATTTAATTTTTCTTTCCAATAACTAGTTTGAGTTTCTAAAACCTCACCTTGTAACCATTCACGCTGCCAAATTGCGAAATCACCATATTGAATCGGTAATTCAGTCAAAGGAGACGATTTACCATCACAAAAAGCATTATAAAGACTTGACAACTCTCGTAAAAATATGCCAACAGACCAACGGTCAGATATGATATGCTGAGTTGTAATTAATAGGATATGTTCAAACTCATTTAACTTAAGCAAAATAAGCCTTAATAAAGACTTAGTTAAATCAAAGGGAGATTCATAAGCATCACGCACCAATTGTTTTACAATATCTTCCCTTGCTGGTAAATCTTGCAAATCCACCATAGGTAAACTAAACTCTTCAAATCTAGCAATCCTTTGAACAGGTTGATTTTGAGAATTACTGATAAAAGTAGTGCGAAGAATTTCATGTCGTTTGACTATTTCATTTAGCGATTTTTCTAAAATTCCTACATTTAATTTACCCTTGAGTTTAAGAGCGCTAGGCACATTATAAACACTACTTTCGGGTTCAAGTTGCTGAATAAACCATAAACGTTGTTGAGCAAAAGACAACGGTAACTCATCTCCAGAAACCCGCCGAGAAATTCGATTATCTTCAGGAATTATTATTCCTCTTTCTTTAAGACGACGTTTAAATAGTTTACGTTGTTCAGGAGAAAGTTTTGCAAGTTGTTCGTAAATATTATCCATTGTTTAACACCATTTTTAATATATTTGAAACGCAGAGGCACGCTGAGGTAGGCGCGGAGGTGCGCTGAGGAGAGGAAGAGGAAGCCTAAAACTCTGCGTTTCTTTGCGTTTACCTTTGCGTACCTCTGCGTTTCAAACATAATTTCCTCACTCCTCCAACTCCTTGGCAATCTCCTCAGCCGATAAACCTTGAATTTCTGCCAAAATATCAGCCATTTGAGCTAAATCTTCTTGTTTCGGTTGCTCTTGCGCTACTAACTTTGCAATCTTACTCACCGTCGGAGCTTCAAACAACACACTCCGCATTTCCAAATCAACTTGAAACATTTCTCTAATTCTGGCAATAGCTTGCACCGCTAACAAAGAATGTCCCCCCAATTCAAAAAAGCTGTCATTGACTCCAACTTTATCTATCCCTAATAAATCTTGCCAAATTTTTGCGATCGCGCTTTCAATATCATTCCTCGGTGCAATATAATCATTACTCAAATTTGGTCTTATATGACCAGAATTATTCCTAATGGTAGATGTTTCATTTAATGGTTTTACCCTCACCCACTGCTTGATTCTGGTTTCTAATTCTCCCTTACTCACCACAACTTGAGCAACACCCATATTTAATATACTTTGAGTTGCTTGCCATACTTCTGCGGGAGTTAAAGCAAATTCAGCCATATTAGAACTAAATTCACGATGTTGATTCAATTCAAAATCACAAGCATCCCAATTAACACTAAACCAAGGAGTAAAAGAATTATTCTGAGTTAATTGCTGGTGTACAAAAGCATCGACAAAATAATTTGCAGCACTATAAGCTCCTAACCCCAAGCCACCAACCACAGTAGATAAAGAAGATTGCAGCATACAAAAATCCAGCTTTCTTGATTGCAAAATTTTCTGCAACACCTGCAAACCATAAACCTTATAACGGAAATTATACTCGCAATGACTCCGAGTCAACTCCCCAATTGTGGCAGTCGAATGCTCATTACTCATCGGAGTAGAATAAAATACCCCATGAATTTTCCCAAACGCTACTTCAGCTTGAGAAAAAGCATCCTCCATTTGCGACTCCGAAGTAATATCCGCTTTGATAAATAAACAGTTATCCCATTCAAAACTTGGTTTTTCATCCCCAATCAAAACCAACTTAGCCTGTATATTTTTAACCAAATACTCAGCAAAAACCCTACCAAGACCCCCAACCAAATCCCCAACGACTAAATAACTATTTTCCTTGCCCAGCAACACCTCCGTACCTCTTATCTCAGCGTCCTCAGCGTCTCTACGGTTTTTTATCTTAGTCAATTTAAACACCTCACGCCACCGATACCTTCCCCGAAAAGCAACAGAAAAATCCCTAACTTCAGCCACAACCTCAGTCAACAACTGATTTACCAACCCATCCTTCCCTTGCTCAGAAAACCTCATATCAATATGACAACAAGCAATATTTGGATATTCCTGTGCAATTACCTTACCTAAACCCACTATCGGAGATTGAATTGAATCTAAATCCTCATCTCCAACCACGTCATAAACAGAATTAGTAACAATCTTGATATAAATCGAATGATTAATTTTCTGAGCAGCAATTCCTTGAATTAAATAAAGTAAACTATAAAATCCTAACTTTTGAGCATCTGCAAAACTTGATATTGTATTGTCCACATTCCACAGATGAATTACCCGCTCAACAGTCAATTCCCGTAATTCCAAATCCTCCAACAACTCAATATAATCCTCTTTACTTTCCGGATTAATACTAAATTGCCGATATCCAATCTGGTCAAATTTATCACCAATAGCAACCGTAATTACATCATGTCCAGCATTTGCCAACAGTCGAGCAATTTCAGCACCAATACCAGTAGTATCAATAAAAATTAACCAGCAATACTTATTAACAGCCAGCTTTTTAGAACTGACATAGTTAATATAATTATTACTATCCCGTTCCCACTGCGGTACATAAAACCAATTGCGATCGCGATTAATTTTAATATTATTATTACTCGTTTCCGTAAAAGCATCAATCCAGTAACGCTTTCTCTCAAACGGGTAAGTTGGTAAAGGTACTCTGGTTAGCTTTTGGTTTTTGTAAAAACCACTCCAGTCAATTTTTAACCCATTCAACCATAATTGTCCCAATGTATTTAAAATAAAGTTTTGATCGGATTGAGTTTCTTGGGGATGTCTCAAACTTGTAAAAACCAGTTCCCCTTGTGTCTTTGCAAAACTAGAAAGTGTCCTTCCCGCACCAACTTCGAGTAAAATTCTGTGATCATCTTTTGTTAACTCTTCAATCCCAGCAGCAAACTGTACAGTTTCTCGTAAATGTTTTACCCAATAAGCTTTATCTATTGCTTCTGTCGCAGTAATCCAAGTACCAGTAACGTTAGATATAAAAGGAATCGATGGAGGATTTAATTTAATTGACTCCAACACCTGCATAAACGGTTTTTCTACACCAGACATCCGAGGTGAGTGAAATGCATGGGATGTATGTAACAACCGACAAGCGATATTTGCTGTTTCTAAACGTTGTTGTAAATTAGCGATCGCCTTTTGACTTCCGGATACTACACATAAATTAGGTGCGTTATTTGCAGCTAAACTAATCTCATCGCTCAACCAAGATTGAATATCATCTCCAGATAAAAATACCGAAAGCATATTACCATTTGGCTGTTGCTGCATTAATTTTCCTCGTAGAGCAACCACCTTTAAAGCATCTTCTAAAGAGAAAACCCCCGCAATAGTAGCAGCGACATATTCTCCAATACTATGTCCAATGGTAGCTTCAGGAGTAATTCCCCAAGACATCCATAACTTAGCTAAAGCAAATTCGATAATGAAAATTGCAGGTTGTGCGTAAGCAGTATCTGTTAATTCCGTTTCCCCTTTCCCCTTTCCTGTTCCCTTGTCGCTCGGATAAATAAGATTTAGTAAATCAAAATCTATATCTAGATAAGGTTTAATTAATTTACAGCAATTATCTACTGTTTCTCTAAATACTGTTTGGGTTTCATACAATTCTCGCCCCATGTTAACGTATTGACTACCTTGTCCGGGAAACATGAAAGCCACATTCCGAGTTGTCGGAGTATGAGTATGACTAAAAATGTCCTTTGAATCTGATGATTTTAATAATTTTGTTGCTGAATCAATGGTTTGACATACCAAAAAGCGACGATGTGCAAATTCTTGTCTACCAATTTTCAACGTATAGGCAACATCTGCTAAATTTAGATCAGGATGTGATTCTAAATAATTTGCTAAATTCGCCGTAGCTGTTTCTAATGCTGATTCTGTTTTCGCCGAAATTAATAATAGTTGTGAATCTTGTAGAGACGTGTTACGTCGCGTCTCTAAATTTCGCGTCTCTACTTCTTCCAACACCACATGAGCATTAGTTCCCCCAATCCCAAATGAACTTACCCCAACACGACGAGGTAATTTATTGCTTTCCCATGCCGATAAACTTGTATTAACGTAAAAAGGAGTGTGATCAAAATCAATCTGGGGATTCGGTTGCTCAAAATGCAAACTAGGAGGAATTTGTTTGTGTTTGAGTGCCAAAACAGCTTTAATTAAACTAGCGATTCCCGCAGCAGTATCTAAATGCCCGATATTTGTTTTTAATGAACCGATACCGCAATACTTTTGTTGTCCCGAATTGCTTCCAAACACTTGAGTTAGTGCTGCTATTTCAATTGGGTCTCCTAATGCAGTACCAGTACCATGAGCCTCAATATAACTAATACTATCAGGTTCCACTTCCGCCATCAATTGTGCAGCACGAATTACTTTTGCTTGAGCGTCAATGCTCGGAGATGTATAACTAACTTTAAAAGCACCATCATTATTAATCGCACTTCCTTTAATTATTGCATCAATACAGTCTCCATCTTTCCTAGCATCTTCTAACCTTTTCAAAACAACAATTCCGACTCCACTCCCCGAAACTGTTCCTTGAGCTTGAGCATCAAAAGCACGGCAATGTCCATCAGGTGAATAAATACCACCATCTTGATATAAATATCCTAATTGTTTAGAAATTGCAACCCCGCCAGCCAAAGCCATATCACATTCACCGCTCAATAAACTTTGACAAGCTATATGTACTGCAACTAACGATGTTGAACAAGCCGTTTGTACGTCAACACTCGGTCCTTTTAAATTCAGTTTATAGGATACTCGCGTAGTTAAAAAATCTTTGTCGCTGGCTAAAAATAACTGATAATTACTAACAGAATTGCGAATATTTGGATTTGTATACAGATTAAACAAATAACCATTGATTCCTGCACCACCATAAACCCCGATTAACCCTCGATAGGTTTGGGGATTATATCCTGCGGTTTCGATTGCTTCCACAGCACATTCTAAAAATAAACGCTGTTGCGGATCTAAAATTTCTGCTTCCCTGGGATTAAAGCCAAAAAAGTCAGCATCGAATAATTCAATATCTTCGAGTACCGCTCCTGCTTTAACATACAGGGGATTTTCCAAAGATGTTTTATCCACACCTTGAGAAACCAAATATTCATCCGTCAAAAGACGAATTGATTCCACCCCATGCTGAATATTATGCCAAAACTCATCGATATTCTTAGCACCTGGAAACCTTCCAGCCATACCGATAATCGCAATTTCTAATCCATTCGTAGTCATTTAAATTTTAGATTTTAGATTTTAGATTTTGGATTTTATTTAGATACATTCGCGAGGCGAACGTACAAGCTTTAGATTTTAGATTATGTCCTACGGACACAGTAATTAGATGGTTATTTTTTTCTAACAATTCAGAAGTGGCTTGTAAATTTTAGTTTTTAAAGACAATCGGCTTCGATTCGTTTCTATTGAGAACTATTTTTAATAGAATGAGAAAATTTTGGTAACACCTAACTATTATTGCACAGTCATGAGCAATAAATACGTATTTTTGATTACTTATTTTCAATATATGAATTTTTTATGTTATTTGAATATTTGTATATTTGTATATTTTATTGCTTCTCGAATATTTACCTTTAACCTTAGACCTTAGACCTTTAACCTGTTCCTCTTATATCATAATGTAACCGATGCAAAATCCAAACCAGATGCTGAAATTGCTTGCTGACACTTTTGAACCGACATATCACCCGCAATCGCTTTGCGATTTAACTGATTCGCGATCGCAATCATTTCTGAATATGGTAGCCAAGGAAACACAATTGTGTCCCCTGGATGAGAAAACATCTTAATTAATTGCCCTAAATTATCTTGCTGCAAAGCAGATTCTTGTAAAATAATCAAAGTCCCGGCAACATCAATCAACCAATCGTGATCCCAATTACTAGAAGTCGCAGCCACAGCCAAGCTGATATCAGGGATATGAGAATGAAACTCGGATGAAGCCGTATCTCCACAATAAACCAAATGTTGTCCTTCCAATACATACCAACCAGCTTCAACTTTAGTATCGGAACCGAGATTTGGTTGTTTTGATTGTGGTTGGGAAACTTTTACTGATTCAACCTCTACTACTTCTTGAGGAACTAATCGAATAATTTCAGGTATGGAAGCAGAAGAAATAGAAAGCTGAGTTTCCCTAACGGGTGTATAGTTCTTTTGCTCAGTTTGCTCGTTTTGCTCGGCTTGAAGAGTAGATTTTTGTTTTTTCTGCTCGATATGCGATCGCAATTGTTTATGAGTAATTTTTTCTCCTTCTTTGGCTTTGAGTAAATACTCTTCCCGTAAATTTTGAGGTGTAGATGGTGCAGCCAAAAGGTAAAGCGCAGAAGTCGCAATATCAATTTGTGCAAGATTTGCACGCTCCCCAAAAGTCTCATATACATTGATAAAGTTGTATGCTGTACGTCTGCTCCAACCAAATTCCGCTTTTAACCAAGCATCGAATTGACCGTGCTTCAGTTGAGCGCGTACATCGGCTAAACGCTGACCTATTTCCCAAATATCCTGAGCTGAACGCTGTAAACGCTCTTGTATTTCACCAGTTCTTTGCATGACTAGGATTCGTTGCTCTGGGGTCAACGCTTCATAATCAAACATAGAAGTAGCAATTTGCTTCGTTTTGTCCAATTTGCTCACAGCTAGCTCCAACTTAATCTATTCGATCATAATTTATTTTTGCTATTCACAATATACTCCTGGTTACAAATTATCCCTGAAAATAAACAAATTTTCATTGATATATAACTTTTGTAAAAAAAAACACGATGGGCTTGACAAGGAATTATTTTCATTAGTTAATGAGAATAATTATTATTTGATGATAAATCATAATTAATCAATGTTCGATTCATCAAATTAAAAGCACAGAATTGAATATTTTATGTCTAAAGACTTATATATATCTATCTAGGGGAGGTTTTTTAAGGAAATATTGGCTATTTTCGTTTTATCTGATTAGCAGTTAATGAGCCTCAAGGTTTATTGAAAATTATCAGAATTAATTATCTTCAAGAAACCGGGATTTAAATCATTAAAGGCTTTAGTTAAAGCATTGATAAACTCAATTGGGTTAAAAAATCAAAATAACAATGGCAAATATTTAATAAAAATATACATAAGTTGATATTATTTAAAAATGAATTAGTTTCGGACTATTTAGACAGTAAATAGGGCTAGTAAAAGAGAAATGAACAAGATAGTAAACAAAGCAAACAGTAAATGACACAATTACTAATAAATGAGACTTTGCTAGAAATAGATCACATTTTTGTCTGTCTGGGAGCAGCACCTAATAAGCTGTCTCTAGAGAAAATCGGTTTAATTTGTGGAGAGAAGGTAAGTTACCATCCACAGCAAGGAACCGCTTCCAGCTTGATTTGTTTTGAAAATACTTATATCGAGTTAATCTGGGTTGAAGATCAAATAAAAGCCGAAATATATGCTATGCGTTCGGGAATAGATTTTATTGCTCGTTCATATTCTCCAACAAAAGCAACTTCTCCATTTGGAATTGCTCTTCATCAAAAACCGAACATTGTTCATCGGGAATCTAATAATTCATTGAATAACTTAATTGATCAATCTTCCCAATCTCCAGAGCAATTTATTAACTTTGCAGCGGCTAATCTTGCTCTTGAAACAGAACCGCTGTGTTTTATGATTCCTGAGCAAATTTCTTTCTTAAGCATATTTAATCCTCTTCTAAAAGACCACCAAAAATTAATTGATCATCCTTTGGGAATCAAAAAGCTCACAAATACTCGTATTTTCATGATAACAGGAGGTAATCTGACTAATCCTGTTTCCATGTTGAAAAGAGAGGGAATTATCGAAATTGAACAAAATTATTTCCCATTATTAGAGTTGACATTTGACTATGGTAGTCGCATGACAAGTGTTGATTTGCAATCGATTGGTATTCCGATTGTGTTGAAATATTAGTATTCAATTCTAAAACCGTAATCCGATTTGAACCACCTACACTCAGTAGATGCTTTTGTTGATGCTTATGCTTTGGGTGATGAAATCAAAAATTTGAATTGATATCAAGCGGGAGATTGCAGCGCTTTACATCTGATTATACTCCATTAGCGTCACTGTTTAAGCCTAGAGGCGATCGCGCTCACAGTTTTTGTCCAGGGATGCTCTGGATAGCGCGAACAGAAAATATCACTACTTCCCAACTGAAACATTTCTTCGCAAACAGGTAAAATTCCGGCGACTGGAACATTGTAAGTTTGTTGAATCTGTTGCTGCAATCTTTGATAATTCAAGCTAGGTAATGCTTTATTCACAACCAACAGCATTTTGGGTACTTCTAATTTACGTGCGACATCAATTGTCACAGCGGTACCTTGATAATCTTGTTTATCGGGACGCAGAATTATTAGCAGTACATCTGAGATAATCGCGGAAAGAAGAGTTTCTTCATTAATTCCAGGGTGAGTATCAATGAATAGATAATCTAAAGAAAAACGTTGTATCAAATCACGAAATCCATCATTGAGTAACCGAGCATCATATCCCTCACGCAAAATTCGCGAAATTTCCCCGGTTTTGATACTAGATGGAATTAGGTATATTTTACCTCGATGCTTAGGAAACCAGTTCTTTGATGCTGTAAATGTAGAACTGAGATCGTAGGTAGCGGATTCAATTTTACAGCGTCCCCATAAATAATCATTCAGCGTGTACTTGATGGTTTCATCTAAACCAAAAGGGACATGAATACCCGGTGATTGAATATCTGTATCTACTATTCCCACGCGATAACCTGCACGAGCAATTAAGGTTGCAAGATTTGCAGTTACGTTAGATTTACCAGTACCACCTCGAAAAGAATGAATTGAGACAATTTTCGCCATGATTATATACTTTCCTGAATTTTATAACTAATTGTATTTACTATTATTGAAGTAACTCTAATTCCCATCGCTCCATTGATTGCGAATTTGTGCGGCAGTTTTTTGTAACTTCTGAAAATAATCTGTTTCAGTAATTTCCGCTACTTGATCCGTGACTTTTGCAGCATCAATTTCTACCTGCATCTGCTGCAACTGTTCGGTTAATTGTTGTTCGCGATGCCTGCGGTGCGCTTCGCGATCACATACTTCCTGCACCATTTTTTGAAACACCCGTCCCAGTTGTCCTATTTCATCGGTACGTTTTGCGATTTGGTTTAAGTGATCGTGTTCCGTTCTAACTTCACTAATGCTAATTCGATCGTGAGTAATTGTTTGAGCAAGTTGAGCCATTGGTTTTAGAGGTTGAATCACTCTGCATTTGAGTAAATAGTTAATCAACGCAATTATTAATCCAAAAATACTCATAAATATGCCGATAAAAAGGACAAACGCTTGGCGAGCATTTTTAAATACTTCATTTGCCGGAACATATATAATTTGTGTACCGATCACTTGATTGAGCTTCCAGCCATAACCGTGTTGAGTACCATATTTTTTTACATGGCTTTTTGGTGCAAGCTGTACATTACCGTGGCATACCAGACAACTCGAACTTGTTACCACTAATGGTTGAGCGTTGTAAAATAATTTTTCTCTAGTGCGAACGCGAAAACCTGACAACGTTTTGAGAGTGCGATCGCGATCAAACTGCTCGATTAATTTTGCTTCAAATCGATCAACTCGGTTAGCCAAATTCGTGGGGTTGAGTGTTGCGTCTTTATATACAAAATCTTTGTATTTCCAAGTTTGTTTAAGCGTGTCAAATACTTCTCTTGCTGCCAAACTGGGTATAGTTTCTGGAATAAACTGAGTTTGAGGATCGGCTATTTGAGCAATCAACGGTGCAATATCCTTAGTAGTATAACTTTTGACTGCATTCACCATCTGCATTGCCATTTGTCCTTGATGACTTATTTCCATTTCTGCTTTTTGCTCTAAAGCTTGAGACAATGCAAATCCCCCTACTGCAATTCCACCAATAAAAATTAGTGATAAGAGTAAGGTAAATTGAGACGTAAGTTTAAGACGACGTAGCATTTCTCCAACTCCCGTTAACGGTCTTATTTACTTATATATCTGAGCCACCTTAACTCGATCAAATTTTTGCGGTAACTACTAAGTAGTTGGACAAAATTAAGTTCATTCGTTAAGAGAGGGAATAGGGAATAGGGAATAGGGGAGAGGGAATAGGGAATCTTGGTATGTAATTAATTCTGTCTTAGTACTTATATAAGTGCAAATTTTCATCTCAAATTAAAATCTCCTACTTTAGTTGGAGTCACTTTGATGGATAAAAAGCAAGTTGCAAATCCAACGTTTTTCCGATGTACATCTAAAAGCAAAATTCTATTATGAATACATCGAAAGCAAGCAAACGCAGCTAACGATAAACCAGTTAAAACACACAACAACGGAGAACTACAATGAATAACGATAACATGAATGCAGTTGAATTATCCGACGATGAACTCGATATCGTGAATGGTGGTTTAGCAATCAGTTTTGGTGATGTTCAAGGTTTTGCATCAGATGCATCTAACAGCTTCTCTCAGAAAAATCTGGTTGTAGGTCAACAAACCTTCGCAGGTCCAAATGGTAGCGGTACAGTTTCCATGACTAATGTTCAAGAAATCTTTAGCTCTGCTGGTCAAGGTATTGCTGTTAGCTAATTACACAATGCCGAGTGAGTCAAATCCTCACCCCATCAAAATTTTTCATCCTCAAAAATTCACAATTATACAATAACGGAGAAACACAATGAATAACGAATTTAACAACATGAATGCAGTTGAATTATCCGATGATGAACTCGATACCGTGAATGGTGGTTTAGCAATTAGTTTCGGTGATGTTCAAGGTTTTGCATCGGATGCATCTAACAGCTTCTCCCAGAAAAATCTGGCTGTAGGTCAACAAACCCTTGCTGGTCCTGGTGGTAGCGGTACTGCTTCTATGACCAGTTTACAAGATATCTTTAGCTCTGCTGGTCAAGCTCTTGCTGCTAATTAATTACACAACCTGGGTGAGAATTCTACTCACCCACAGAAATTCTTAATAGTTATAAATTCACAACTACACAATAACGGAGAAACATAATGAATAACGAATTTAACAACATGAATGCAGTTGAATTATCCGACGATGAACTCGACACCGTGAATGGTGGTTTAGCAATCAGTTTTGGTGATATCCAAGGTTTTGCATCCGATGCATCTAACAGCTTCTCTCAGAAAAATCTGGCTGTAGGTCAACAAACCTTTGCTGGTCCTGGTGGTAGCGGTACCGCTTCTATGACCAGTTTACAAGAAATCTTTAGCACTGCTGGTCAAGGTATTGCCATCGGTTGATAAGTTTATTCTGACTGGGAATTATCGAACTTAAGCAGAGATTGTTCTTAAAATCAAACAGTCTCTGCTTTTAGTTTTAAATAGTTTATCCCAATTTGCATAAGTATCACTCCCATAGAAATAGTCTACTTTTAGAAACCATTAATTGGTTGAATTGAGTCTACTAATTTGCTTAAATCAATTATTGCAACAGCAAAGGAAAAAATAATGTCTGATCAAGATATAAATGATATTCCGCTAGAATTATCTGAAGAAGAACTCGAAGGAATCGCAGGAGGAGTTAATATTTTCTTTTCTGGGTCGATGTTTGGCAAAAGCGATATATTTTCTGTGCAGCGCCAAGGTTCAAAAAGAAGAAGGGGAAGTTCTATTTTCAAATCTTCTCAAACATCTTCTTCGGCTTTTCAAGTTATTGGTTTGGGATTGAATTCTCCTGATGATATTTTATCGTTTTTTAGCGGATTAGCCCAACTTTTTGGTAGAAAGTAATTAAGTTACATATGAATTGGATTGTAACTCATACTCAAACTATTTGAAAATTTGTTCTCCCATACATTACTCTTTAAGGGAGTTTATCGAATGACACAAGTTCTATTGAAGGAACTTAGCAATCAAGATATAGATTGGATGTTGGCAGTCGGACATCAAGTTGAAATTGAACCTGGAACTGTTCTGATTCAACAAAATCAGCCGTTAAATGCGCTGTACATTCTTTTGGATGGAGCGTTGACGGTTTCACTGACTCAAAATAATGCTAATCCACTCGGTCGAGCTTTTGCAGCGCTTGAAGGTGGTGCGCTACCGGGACGGGAAATTGCGCGATTATCAAGCGGCGAGATGGTGGGAGAAATTCCCTTTATAGATTACTTATCCTCTACTACAGTTTGCGCGACGAGCAAATCTTTGGTTTTAGTAATTGATCGATCCCACTTACTACAAAAGTTGCAGCAAGACCTGAATTTTGCCGCGCATTTATATCGTGCAAGTGCGGTAATGTTAGCAAATCGGCTAGAAATGTTGATTAATCAACTCGGACGCAGCACGGTTGTATTGAGTCAACCGCAACTACGAGAAGCGTTGATTATATTTGCAGAGTTACACGAATGCGATATTGATTGGCTGATTACTGCGGGACGAGTCGAGCAAATTGCTGCTGATACGGTGTTGATTCGTAGTGGTAGACCGATTGAAGCTTTACATATTTTACTTGATGGGGCGATCGCCCTCAACGCCCCAGCCGAAGACTGCAACCCATTAACACAAGCTTTTTCTAATTTAGAGGATACAAATAGACCATTAGAACAAGAATTTGCCCGGTTATCGCGTGGTGATATTATCGGTGAAACTGAGTTTATTGAAGCACAACCACCAGCGGTGAGTGTGAAAACGTTACGGAATTCGCGTGTTTTGTCGATTCCCCGGTGGAGATTGGCCGCGAAACTGCTGCACGATGTTGGTTTTGCAGTGCGATTTTACCGCGTGTTATCTATTTTGTTAGCAGATAAGCAACGGGCGATCGCCCAGCGGTTGGGATATGGCAGATTAACTTACAGTAGCGGTCAATCTTTAGAAAAATCTTACGACAACGAACTTAATACACATTTTCTCACACAAGTTGCTTTGGCGGGAGCGCGATTTGAGTGGATGCTTAAACGAATTGGGATTGATTAAGTAGTTGGACAAAATTAAGTTCATTGAGATAGGGAATAGGCAATCTTGGGATGTAATTAATTCTATCTGAGTACTTAATCAACACAGTAAAAAGATTTGAAATTTTAAGGATAAATTCAATGGTAACGCAGCAAAATACACAGAAAAATCAATTGTTTCGCAAGGAAGCTTTAGAAAAAGTTGCAACTCCGGAACAACTCGATCAATTAATTAAAATAACTAGTCCTCAACGTTGGTTTTCTTTGTTTGCTGTTGGTTCCTTGGTTGCGGCTGGTTTGATATGGAGTATACTCGGACGGATTCCGATTACTGTCACTGGTAAAGGGGTGCTAATTTATCCGAATAAAGTTGTCACAGTTCAAGCATCTAACCCAGGACGAATTTTAGAACTAAATGTAGAAGTCGGAGATGCAGTCAAAAAAGGTCAAATTTTGGCAACTATTGACCAATCTGAGTTAAAAAAACAATTACAGCTTTCTCGTGAGAAACTAACACAACTACAAATTCAAGATCAAACTGCAATACAAATGCAGATTCAACGGGATACTCTCGCACAAACAGCGACGCAAGAACAGCGACGCACAATAGAGCAAAGTCTGCAAACAGTGCAGTCTCTTACCCCGGTTTTACGCTCCAAAGGATTAGAAGTACTCAAGCGCGATCGCCAAAATTTGCAAGCAAGATTGCAAACGTTACAGCAATTGCAACCCACCATGAAGCAGCGCTGGGATGAGCGAGAAAAGCTGTTTCAACAAGGTGCAGTTCCTAAAGATATGGCATTACAAGCACGTCAAGAATATCTCAGTGTCCAAACTCAAATTAACGAAGCGCGATCGCAATTAAATCAACTGGATGTCAAAGAAGCAGATGCTCAAGGTGAATATCTCCGCAACCTCAATCAAGTTAATCAGTTATCCGCTCAATTAAAAGCCTTGGATAGCCAGCAAGCAACCCAAAAGGAACAGGATTTAACGATTAATACTATCCGCACCAAAGAAATTCAAGAAACCCAACGCCTAATTGCTCAACTAGAATTACAGTTACAAAACAGTAGTCAAATCATCAGCAATTATACAGGGAGAGTTTTGGAAATCACCGCTAAACCTGGGCAACAGTTAGAACCTGGTGTAGGAATTGGTACAATTGCCGCTCAAGAGTCATCTGCGAAATTAGTTAACGTTGTCTTTTTACCCGTGAGTGAAGGCAAGAAAATTAAGTCAGGTACAAGGGTGCAAATCACACCTTCCACTGTCAAACGCGAAGAATTTGGCGGCATTGAGGGTAAGGTAACAGGTATATCTGAATTTCCGGTAACACAGCAAGGTGCAGTCAGTCTAATTGGCAATGCGGATATTTTACCTAGTGTAATGTCCCAAGGTCCTCAACTTGCAGTTTTTACCGAACTTCAGCCCGATTCCTCGACATTCAGCAAATATCGCTGGTCGTCTTCCACCGGACCGCAGCTACAAATGACACCAGGAACCACAACTTCAGTACGGATAACAGTAGAAAAACGCCCCCCCATCGAGTTTGTATTCCCAATCCTCAAAGATTGGTCGGGTATGGGATGAAGAGTGGGATATTATGAAATAGAATAGGGAAATAAAGCCAGAATTTAACGTGTCTCCATCCCGAATCAGTATAGTACTCGGAGCGGTTGTCTAAATCTACCTATAGGATAAGCGGGTGTAGGTAAAAAATATGAGATTAAATCTGTTAGCATCAGAATTATATATTTTTTAACGCAAAGGAATTATTGGTAAGCGCAGAGGGACGCAGAGTTTTTTTCACTCATCTTTTAAATAATTTTAAAGTAATATGAGTCACTGCATCAGTTTACCCTGTTTCTAAATAGTAATTAAAAAGGGACAGCTAAGGAGAATTAAAGTTAATACTCAAAATATAAATTCAAACCCTCTGCGTACCTCCGCGTTTACCTCCGCGTCACTCTGCGTTCCAAAAAGACATTACTCCCATGTTAACGAACTTAATCAAACTATTAAAACCCGCCAATCAACCGATTCGTCGCACTCCCACCCTATTGCAAATGGAAGCAGTCGAATGCGGTGCAGCATCTCTAGGGATGATTTTAGCTTACCATGGTCGCATCGTTCCTCTAGCAGAACTCCGTCAAGCTTGTGGGATTTCCAGGGATGGAAGTAAAGCCTCAAATTTACTGAGTGCGGCTCGAAGTTATAATTTACAAGCCAAAGGTTTCAAAATAGATATTATCGGGTTACAAAAAACTGCTTGTCCTTATATTGTCTTTTGGAATTTTAATCACTTTTTAGTAATTGAAGGTTTTAGTAAAAATCGCGTTTTTATTAATGACCCCGCGACGGGACGAAGGACAGTTTCGCTATCAGAATTTAGCGAGGCTTTTACCGGAGTTGTTTTAGTATTTGAACGCAGTCCAGAATTTAAACCAGGAGGACGCAAACAAAGTTTATTTTTGGCATTGTGGTCGCGTTTACAAGGCTCAATATTGCCGCTAATTTACTGCATATTAGCAGGTTTTTTACTTGTCATCCCTGGGTTAGTGATGCCGACATTTTCCCAAATATTTGTTGACCAAGTGTTAATTCAAGGTCGGGAAGATTGGTTGCGTCCGCTGATATTTGCCATGCTATTTACAGCATTATTAAGCGGATTATTAACGCGCTTGCAATTACAGTTATTGCGACGCATGAAAATCAAATTAGCGATGGGAATGTCGAGTAAATTTATTTGGCATCTTCTCCACCTTCCGGTCAGTTTTTACGACCAACGTTTTGCCGGAGAAATTAGCAGTAGAATTCAATTAAATGATCGCTTAGCAAATCTGCTTTCTGGTAAACTGGCAACCACAGTAATTTCCGCTGTCATGGTGATTTTTTACGCCGTGGTGATGCTGCAATACGACTACTTATTAACACTGATTGGTATTGCTTTCGTTGTCGTGAATTTGATAGCTTTACAATGGGTAGCACGATTGCGCGGAGATACAAATATCCGTTTGATGCAAGAAGAAGGCAAAGTCAACGGAATCGCGATCGCCGGATTGCAAAGTATGGAAACCTTGAAAGCTTCGGGTTTAGAATCGGATTTCTTTACTCGTTGGGCAGGTTATTACGCTAAAGCAATCAATGTCCGTCAAGATATGGACAATTTAAATCAAAGATTAGGAATGTTACCCGCGTTTTTATCTGGCATTACCTCGATGTTATTAATCGTCGTTGGGGGGTTGCGCGTTATGGATGGTGCTTTGACTATCGGGATGCTGATTGCATTTCAATCTTTGATGCAACAGTTTATGCAACCCGTAAATCAACTGATCGCTTTAGGTGGTGATTTACAAGAACTCGAAGGTAATTTGAATCGCTTAGATGATGTGTTGCAAAACTCCTCATCCTCCCATCCCCCCATCTCCTCATCTCCCCATCACCCCACCTCATCCCCCAAACTAGAGGGATACCTAGAACTACGCAATATAACCTTTGGCTATAATCGCACTGCACCGCCTTTAATTGAGAATTTTAATCTTTCACTTAAACCTGGACAAAGAGTAGCTTTAGTGGGCGGTAGCGGTTCCGGAAAATCAACAATTGCTAAGCTGGTAGCTGGGTTGTATAAACCTTGGTCTGGGGAAATATATTTCGATGGACAGTCAAACATTCCCCATCAAGTGTTGGTAAATTCAGTTGCCACTATCGAACAAGATATTACCCTCTTTGCTGGTAGCGTCCGCGATAACTTAACATTGTGGGATACCACTATACCCGATAGTAACTTGATCCAAGCTTGCCGTGATGCTGCCGTCCATGAAATTGTGCGATCGCTCCCCGGTGGATATAACGCAAACTTATTAGAAGGTGCCACAAATTTGAGTGGTGGGCAGCGACAGCGGTTAGAAATTGCCCGCGCTTTAGTTAATAATCCGGCAATTTTGTTGATGGATGAAGCTACAAGTGCCTTGGATACAGAGACAGAGAAGATTATTGATCAAAACTTGCGATTGCGGGGTTGTACTTGTTTGATTGTTGCCCACCGCTTGAGTACAATTCGCGATTGCGATGAAATTATCGTTCTCAACCGGGGTAAGATTGTCCAACGCGGCACTCACGACGAATTGCGGCAAGTTGAAGGCTTTTATTTAGAATTAATTAATAGCGAAGGTGGAATTTTAGAATGAATTGATTTGTTTTAAAACCTAAACTCTTGTAGAGACGCGTTAGCGAAGCGTGCCTGAAAGGCATTATATCGCGTCTCTCAAAATTCAAAACCTTCGCGTGACTCTGCGTTAAAAATATAACCCCTGCATATCCTCATCCTAGCTAGAAATAGTAGTTTACACAACCACTGTAATATTCAATCATGCTAGTAGAAAGCGATCGCAGTCTTAACGCATTTGGTGAATCATATTCTTTCAAAAGCAATGAGCCTTTGTTGCTCGATAACCCGGAAATCATTTGGCTGGTTCAATCTGGTACTCTAGCACTTTTTGCTATCAATGTTGAGTATGGTGTGAGCAAGGGTAAGCGACGTTATTTGTTTAGCGTCAAAGCTGGTGAGGCGATGTTTTCGGCAATGCTAACAGAGTCGGGACAGCAAATTTTGGCGATCGCTCTCGAAGAAACTCAACTTGTACGAGTTAATAAAAATGAGTTTTGCTCAATTATTCCGGAAACTGCGATTAATCAAATCGAACGCTGGGTAAATCTTCTCTGTTCAATAGTATCAGAATTTACTCTCAATAAAATGCCTACCCCAGTTAAAACCCCAGGATGTGCGGTTTTAGGCAGTAAGGAAGTGTTTCAACCGCCACATGATGTAGTTGTGTGGGTAAAAGTTTTGCAAGGTCAAGCTAATTTGTTAGGATTGGATGAATTAGAATTTACGTCTGATACAGGAAGAATTCCGCTGTTAGCAGATTTGTGGTTAGAGGCGCAAGATATCCTCGAAATTGACTCGGTAAATACAGATATATTAGATGTTAACACTTTACTAACAGGTTTAAATTGCCTGCAAAGCTTTGTATTACAAGCAATTGGGCAACTCGAACAACTTGCAGTAAAGGTAGAATTAGGACGCTTACAACAACGGGAACAACTGAATAATGTCGCGATCGCCAATACTTTAAATAATTTTGCCAATATATTCGATGTCCAAACCAGCAATCCGATCAAACAACCGCTAAGTCAGGAAGAAGCGCTATTATTTGCAGCGGGTGCAGTAGGAAGATTTTTGGACATTACTATCAATCCCCCCGGCAATTCGGAAGATTTACGAAGGTTCCGGGAGCCTATAGAAGCAATCGCTCGTGCTTCCCGCATCCGGATGCGTCGGATTACGTTACGAGATAAATGGTGGCAGCAAGATAGCGGTCCGTTACTAACTTATACTTTAGAAGACCGTCGTCCAATAGCGATAATTCCCATATCTGACACCCGTTACCAAATTATCGATCCACTGCAACAAACGCGCTGTATATGCAACGCAAAAATTGCTGCAACGTTATCCCCCACTGCTTACACATTCTATCGTCCGTTACCAAAAAATCTGCAAGTACTCAGCTTGCTGGGGTTCGCATTGCGCGGACATTCCAAAGAACTTTTCACCCTACTGTTTGCGGGGATTGTTACTACCTTATTAGGAATGATTACCCCCCAGGCGATCGCTATCCTCATTGACTACGCCATACCAGATGCAGATCGAGTGCTGTTATTTCAACTAGCATTAGGACTATTTGTTGCAACCTTAGCGCAGACTTTATTTCAACTCACTCAAGGAGTGGCAATTATGCGCTTAGAAACATTTGCCGACACTTCTACTCAAGCTGCGGTGTGGGATCGACTGTTAAATCTCAAACCATCATTTTTTCGCAGTTATTCAATGGGTGATTTGAGCCAGAGGGTTTCTGTAATCAGTCAAATTCGCGCTAAACTCAGCAATACCCTGTTAAAAAGTTTTTTTTCTAGCGTTTTTTCCTTGCTCAACTTAGGATTACTCTTTTACTACAGCATTCCCCTAGCCTTAATCGCCACATTTGTAGCTTTAATTAATGTTACAGTTACAATTATTTCTGGTGTAATGACTCTACATAAAGTACGTCCTTTACTCAGCCTGCAAGGACAACTTTTTGGCATCATGGTGCAAATTATCGGCGGTGTGAGCAAATTTCGTACTGCTGGAGCCGAAGCAAGAGCATTTGCTTACTGGGGAAAACAATATCATCATCAATTGCACTTAACTCTAGAGTCGCAAAAAATCGAAGATAATCTTGTAGTGGTTAATAATTTGCTTTCCGCATTAACCCCAGCGGTGATTTTTGCATTTGCGACAAATTTATTACAAGGTAATGGTATTTCCACAGGTACTTTTTTAGCGTTCAATATGGCATTTGGGACTTTTATTAGTGGTGCAACTAGCTTGAGCAGTACGGTTGTCGATATATTGGAAGTTTTACCTTTGTGGGAACGCGCTCAACCAATTCTCCAAGCTATCCCGGAAGTAGATGGTAGTAAAAGTGACCCCGGACGCTTATCGGGACTAGTTGAAATCAAAAATGTGATCTTCCGCTATCGTAATGACGGACAGCTGACACTCGACGATGTAAGTTTGCGAGCCGAGCCAGGAGAATTTATCGCTCTTGTTGGTGCTTCTGGCAGCGGTAAATCCACCTTATTACGATTATTATTGGGCTTTGACACCCCCGAATCTGGTAGTATTTATTATGATGGACAAGAACTTGCCGGGTTAGATGTGAATGCAGTCCGCCGTCAGTTAGGGGTGGTTTTACAAGGTAGTCGGTTGATGTCGGCATCTATCTGGGAAAATATTTCTAGTAATGCGGTTCTGACAATGGATGAAGCTTGGTCAGCTGCAAAAATGGCAGGTTTAGCTGATGATATTGCTGCAATGCCGATGGGGATGCATACAGTAGTTAGTGAAGGTGGGACTAATCTTTCCGGGGGACAGCGACAGCGGTTATTGATTGCGCGGGCGCTGGCTTTACGTCCCCGGATTTTGCTGTTTGATGAAGCTACCAGCGCTTTAGACAACCGCACCCAAGCTATAGTTAGTGAAAGTTTAGAGCAGTTGAATGTAACTCGTATCGTTGTCGCCCACCGACTTAGCACGATTCGTAATGCCGATCGCATTTATGTGATGCAAAATGGACGCTTGGTGCAGCAGGGTAATTTTGACCAACTTGGCGATCAAGAAGGATTATTTCGGCTACTTATTAGCCGACAGGGGATATAATATAGCAAAATGCTGACGTGGGGACACGGTGACAAAACTCCTTACCGGAGAATAGCGCGTCAAAATTGAGAAAGCACCACAGCAGTTAACGGAACTAAAAACATGACTGTAGCTATACCCATTCAAGCAATAGAACTCACTCCCGGTAGCCAAATCGTCATTCACAATTTGTCATGGCAAGACTTTGAGCTACTTCTCGAAGACTTAGGAGAAAAACGCAATACCCGCATTGCATACTACCAAGGAACCTTAGAAATAATGTCCCCGTTAGCATTACATGAGCGTCCCCATCGCATCATTGCCTACATCATCACCACAATTCTAGAAATCCAAGGACGCATCTGGGAAGATTTCGGATCAACTACTTTGAAACGTCCTGATACAGCTGGGGTAGAACCAGATACCTGCTTTTATATCCAAAATGCTAACCAGGTAAAAGGATGTACCCAAATGGATTTAAGCATATATCCTCCCCCAGACCTTGCTATTGAATCAGATGTTACCTCAAAAACAACGCTCAACGCTTATACATCCCTGGGCGTTCCGGAAGTGTGGATTTACAGCAATCATAAATTAAGCATTTACATTTTACAAGCTGACGGCTACGTAGAATCTCTCCTCAGTCCTACTTTTCCCGACTTACCCATAACCGAACTCATTCCCCGACTGGTACAACTTGCTATCAATGATGGAACCAGTCAAATGCTAAGAGAACTTAGAGCTTTGTTACGGGAATCAAGTTCGGATGAATATTTATAAAAAGGCTTGAGCGCTAAAGCGCAACTACAACCATATTTTGGCGTTGCTGAATTCGGGTATGAATTTAGATTTTGAGATGTAGCAATATGCCCCGTCTCTACAGGGGCTAGTAACTGTTTCGGTTATCCAATAAATCAAATATGACCTTGCGGTCACCCTCGGCGAACATACTTATTTTCAGCAACGCTCATATTTTTATTTATCATATCGTTTCCGTTTGTATCGGAATGATTTAGATTTTCTTTTTTCCTCTTTTCTCTGCGTACTCTGCGTCTTTGCGGTTGTTTTTATCATTCCGGTGTAACCAGAATTAATATCATTTAAAATGATGGACTATACCGAATAGAAAAGTAAATCCCGTTATCTTGCAAAGTGGGTTTATCTGTATCGACTGAGATTAAGGGAATACCGTAATCGATTCGGGCTGACAAGGAACCTTGTTGCCATAGTAATCCTAATCCGGTGCCAATTAATGTATCTTCGGTAAGATTACTTTTGCCATTATTCCAACCTGTACCGATATCGATGAAAGGTGTAAGTTGCAGCAGTCCACCAGCTTTAGCTTTAAGAATAGGTATGCGAAATTCTGTAGAGAATAATATCCCATTATCTGCGAGCAATGCATCTTGACGATATCCACGAACGGTTTGTTTTCCCCCAATCCCAAATTGCTCAAATGGAACTAAAGAGCTATCTGCGAGTTGGACATCACCGCGTACTATTAATAAAGTATCAGCAGCTAAAAGTCGCGTCCATTGAGCTTGTCCGCGCCAAGCAAAAAAGCGACTGTCGGGGGCATCACTATTTATCGTAGCGTCAAACAAATCTAGCCCCAAACTAAATTGCGATCGCGCAGCAAAAACTTGTCTTTCGTCTCGCTTCACCCAATCTTGGAAAAATCGCACAGCAGAAACTTTGGTCTTACCATCTTCATCTGCTCCCGGAGAAAGGGGAAACCCACCAATGTTATCAATTCCTAATGAGGTTTGATTTTTTTGTTGCGATAAAGTCAATCCTACAGCAAACTCTTCTCTGGAACGTTGCAATAAGGGCTGACGATAATTAAGTTCGTAATAACTGGAATCTGCCTCGATATCAAGTTTGTCGAAGGGGGCTTCTATGACATTGCTGTTAATCTTACCATAGCCAAGGCGGAGCGTGCCGTTACGGGGATTGAGGGGAATTGTATAGCCGACATTTATTTCGTTGCTACCATCGGTGTTTGTATAACCAAGATTTAACTTATCCCCAAAGCCTAGTAAATTTGCTTGATTGAATTCAACTTGACGACGAAAACTACCAACACTTGGCGATCGCTGGTTATCAATCGATGGGTTAATACTTAGAGTTTTGGCTTCAATTACACTTACTTGTAACAAATTTTTCCCCGGACTGGTTCCAGCTTGCAAGTCAGCTGAAATATTCGCAATTAGTGGATCGAGTTGCAAAACTCTTAATCCCTCTAACAACCGATTGATATTGAGTGGAGTCTTAGTTGCTACTTTGATCCGACTGCGAACATAACCAGGTTGCAAGCGACGGGTACCAATGATTTCAATCTCTTCGAGAGAACCTTCAATGATCTGAATTTTGACAATTCCATTTTCTAAGGTTTGAGGTGGAATAATTGCTGCGGAAGTGACATAACCACCTTTAACGTAAAGTTCGGTAATTTGGGAACGTACTGCAAACAATTCTGCAAAGGTGAGGTTCTGTCCTGTATATTCTTTAACTAATTCGCTAATTTCTTGCGTCAGAATCGTATTCCCAATTACTTTAAATTCCCGGACAAAGATTGTATCAAGAGGATTGCTAGGTTGTTCTGGGGGTGGTTGCTCAATTGGTGGTTTTGGTAATAAATCGGGCGCTGGAGGCAAAATTTCCGGTGGTGTTGGCTCTGGTGCTGGGGGAAGCGGGCGGGGAATATTTTGAGGAGGTATATTCGGAACATCAATCCGTTGGGCAATATCGGTTGTTTCAAATGGCAACGCAGATATATTTCTCGGTATACTTTCTGCCCTAGTATATGTAGAGGAAGCGATTACAAAAGATAACAGGGTAAAAGTTAAAGAAGATGAAAATTTAGCGATCGCCAATAAGATTTTATTAAGTAAATGCAAGTTTAACATGATATTCAAATGAAATAAATGAAGAAAGAATCAGCAAAGGCTAAAAAAGGGGTATGCGGCTGCGATAAAAGTCAAAAAAGCAATATTATGATATATTAAACTGATTTTGTGCTGATTTTTCCTGAAACCCAGAATTAATGCAAATCGCTAATTGCGATCGATTCTTGAGGTTAAGACGATTGAAAATACTGTTTATATGGGTTTTGACCGTACTTTCTGAAATAAATAGTTTAGTTGCAATTTCTTGATTTGTGGCTCCAATCGCTACCAAACGTGCTACATCTAATTCTCTTGGTGTTAATTGTGCTAATGCTGGGGAAATAGATGGTGCTGTTGGTGCTATTTGGCTGACAACCCGCTCCAAAAGACCAGGTGCGAGTTGGGTATATCCCCTGTTGATGGAGCGAATCGCGTTTACAAGTTCATCTGAGGGCATATCTTTGAGAAGATAACCTTTAGCTCCGACTCGAATCGCTTCCCTGACATCGTGATCGTCATCATAAGTACTCAAAACTAAAACTTTGATGTGGGGAAATCGTTCGCAAATAATCCGAGTAGCTGTAGTTCCATTCATCACCGGCATTCGTAAGTCCATTAACACTATATCGGGTAGAGCAGAGTCGGGGATCGCCAACTGTTCTATAATGGCGATCGCTTCTTCTCCGTTTTCCCCCGTCCCCACAATTTCGATGTCAGGTTCTAAGCTCAAAATTGCTTTCAAACCTTGACGAACTAAACTTTGGTCATCTATTAGTAACAAACGAATCATACAAGGCACCTTTTGAAAACAAATATATTTTTCTTATTCATTTTTCATTTTTCCAAGAATCTTCACCGATCATTCTGACAATTTGACGTACTTCGGACATTAAAATACTACTAACTTCGTAAGCTTGTGACAGCGATTCTTCAGCTTGTTTGGGGTTGACTTGCCACAGTTTTTGTGCAGCTTGCAGTTGGATGTGTAAAGCTGCTATTGATTGCCCTAATTCTTGATAAAATTCCAGCAAATTATGTTGTTGCAGCCTATTTTTTGGAGATATTTTTTCTGGAATAAATGTAAAATCTCTTGTCTGTGAGGCATAAATTTTTAGTTGTTCAGCTAATATCAATTGTTGATTTTGGCGATGTCTATAAATAATTTTTAATAATCGGCACAATATCAAAATCAATATCCCTATTAACAAAATATTTACCATATATATTTTTGTTTTTATAACAAGATTTGGTAAAGAGATTATATTAAATCTCAACTATTTTATTAATAGCCTGAATTGCACCACTTGGCTATGCACAACTAAAATTTTCCAACTTTAGTTTTAATTTTTCCCTCCTTATCAACAAAAAGTTTGAGAAGATAAATTTATGTAAAGGCTCGTAGTTGTGCAGAGGGCGCTGATATCTAGTATTCCACGACATAAATTATAAGGGATTTGTTCGTCTACCGACGTGCTGTAGAGACCTTATACATAACGTCTCTAGACAATTTTGGGAAAAACTAACCATTCATAATTAATGTGGTGAACCACTAATTATCCTCCCCATTATTGGTTCTAAAGGTGTTAAATTTTCCCATGTATCTAGATAAAGAGGTTGCCATTCACCGATTTTGACTGACGGATTTTTGCTAATTATCGGATATTGCTGAGGAATATTATCTATTTCAGGTATTTGCGGGATTTGATCTGGCAACTGGTGCAAAAAATCGCTTTCGCAAGGAACCAAAGAAACATCTCTTTCCCTTGTTTTTTCTTCCCCGTCTTTCTTAGATGTATGCATCGGAATTTCCACACTAATACAACAACCATTTCCGGGCTGAGATCCTAAATCTAAATGACCTTGTAAAACTGCGACTCGTTCTTGCATTCCTTGGAGTCCGTAACCACCCGAAACTTGCTCTGGGTCGAATCCGCGACCATTATCTCTAATTGTTAAATGTAATTGTGTGGCAGTAATGCAGATATCAATCTGTACTTTTGTGGCTCGTGCATATTTACGAATATTATTCAGCGCTTCTTGAATAATCCGATAAATGGGTGCAATTAGGTGTGATGGTAATGCAACTCGTTCCGTAATTTCAACTTGAGGTGAAATTCCAGTTGAGGAATGAAAATCCTCAACTAAAGATGCGATTAACATTTCCAAAGACTGAGTTTCGAGTGCATCACTGCGTAATCCTTTGACAGATTGGCGAACTTCTTGAGTGGCGATCGCCACTAAACGATGTGCTTCGGTCAAAAATTTCTCTACTTTAGTTGGATCGGTTTGGCATTTAATCGCTGTTTGTAATTGGAAGTTTAATCCCGTTAATGCATGACCTAGAGAATCGTGTAAATCCCGTGCAATACGATTGCGTTCTTGCATCGCAGAAAAGTTTGCAAATTGTAGGACGCATTGCCATAAAGAGTCATGCATTTGAGCGAGTTGTTCTGGGGTATAAAGTTCTTCGATCACGCGACGACAACCTCTTTGTAATGTCCGACTATTTACTCTATATTTCTCACTCAAGGAAGCTTATGCAATTTTAAACAC
>JBHJOU010000460.1:0-3414 GCA_050329355.1 Rivularia sp. (in: cyanobacteria) | reverse complement strand
AATATGTCAAATAAAAAATCTATTAATCAAGAAGATATAATTATACGCGCTGACTTTCTTGCAGCGTTAATGTCAAACTTAGAGCGTGAAATTCAACAAATCATTGAATCTGGTTCTGTAGTCATGACGAAAACAACTTGGAGGAGATGAAAATTATTGTTGAGTTACATCCAACAAATTGTCAAGAGTACTTACCATCTTCTCTTCATGTGATAATTTTAGATGAAGAGGGAACTTCTGTGATGGAAGCTAAAGCTAAAAACGATAACAAAAAAATTGGATTGGAATTTAACGCTGCTGTAGGGGATAATTTCAGCGTCAAGGTAGCTTTAAGAGATATTAGTGTGATAGAGAATTTTGTTGTCTGAAAAATAATGTATAAATATCATATATTTTTAATACTCCTGCTGGTAACTGGCATATTTTTGACTGACATTCTGCTTCCAGATATTTGAAAAAGTTATTTTGTGGAATTTGGCAGAATCAAATTTTACAATTACTACTAATTCGTAATTTAATAAAATCAGTAATTGTGTATTTTTATTTTTCTGCAAAAGTCGTTTACCCAGCCTTGCTGGGTAATTTTTTATATCTTAGCCTAAACTCCACAAAATTATCACTATCTAAAAATAATGAATTCTTGCCTCTCAAAATAACTAAAAATAGTTAATTAACAACTTAAATAAAAAAGAATATTCTTGATATTAAGTAAGGGCAAAGAGATTTGCAAACAAACTAAACCTTGTCTTTCAAAAGACAAGACTTATAATTATGCCTAATATTGTACGAAAAAAATATGAAAAACTATAATTTAGATACTCAAAAAAAACCTATAGAATTGGCTACATTTTCCCAAAGGTTATGTGCCCATATAATTGATGTTATTATAATTTATTTAATTTTTTATTTGATTTATTTCTCAATACTTTTTTTATCAAAGGAAACTGGTTCCCCAAAATCATTAGCTAACATTAGTTTTATTTTTGCAATCTTCTATCGCTTCTTTTCAGATTCATTGAATGATGGACAAAGTTTGGGTAAACGAATTATGGGAATATCAGTAGTAGATACTCTATCAAAAAGACCTTGTACGATTATGAAGTCATTTATTCGCAATGTCTCTTTATCTTTATTAGGAGTAATTGATTTAATTTTTATCTTTTCGATAAGAAGACAAAGATTGGGAGATATAATAGCAAATACAATAGTGATAAAAAAGAATTAGTTTATTAACCATTTTTTGTCCAAAGTCAAATACTTGTAAATAAGATCGAGTCCGAAACTCCTGTTTTAACAAAAATTTCTATAATCATCTAACTTGGATTACTCATAATTTCTCTTCTAACTCCGAATTCTGCTAGAGTTCGGGGTTCGTTTTTTGAAAAATGCTACCCTGCCGAAACGTTATATCTAAAAATATTTAAGTACTAATTAGTAGGCTCTTCAGTACAAAGGGATGCTAAAAATATAATAAAAAGCTATTAAATGAACAAGAATAGCGCAAATTGACTTGTTGGTGCGGCGAATTGAACTACCGCTGGGCTTGATTCGATTGCGTAGAAACAGGCTTGTTACTCACTTGTTAAAACCTCAAATAGTAATAACCTGCTTCTACGCCGCTGCGCTAATCGAATCATAGTTCAATTCTTAAATAGAAATAAGTTTACTAAATAATTGCTAAAAGTTTAAAAATAATTGTTTTTAGACTACTATTTTATTACAAAATGAAATTAAAGACAGGCAATTAAAAAACAGGGTATATCTACTATAATGAACTCGAAAAAAGATATTAAAATATTAACACAATTATTGAACCTAGAAAGAGTAAAAGTTATCTCACACCGTCAATATCAAGGAGTTGGGATAATCTTACAGATTGAATCAATAAAGACGGAAAGTATTTGTCCTCGTTGTGGAATAAAAAGTCATAGGTTACATCAAAATCACAGATATATAATTAAAGATTTACCACTGGGAGAACAACAAGTATTTTTAGAAATAAACAAGCGACAATTTAAATGTGATAAATGTAAAAAACCTTTCAGTGAAGAGTTGAATTTTGTAGATAGCAGAAGAAAATATACTAAAAGACTTGCAAGTCAGACAATAAAAGAAGTACTGGATTCAGATATTCATAGTGTAGCTAAAAAAGGAGGTGTAACAACAGAGGAAATAGAAAGAATGCTAAAAGATGCATATAAAAAATCATTTTTTACTAAACCATTATCTTTAAAAAGACTTGGTATTGATGAAATAGCCTTAGTCAAAGGGAAAGGCAATTACTGTGCAGTTTTAGTAGATTTAGACAATTCTAAATTACTAGCAATTTTACCAGGAAGAACACAAGAAATAATTAAGAAAGTACTTAAATCATGGGGAGAAGAGGTTTTACAACAAATAGAAGAAGTAAGTATAGATTTATGGATAGGTTACAAAAATTTAGTCTCCGAATTAATTCCAAATGCTCAAGTTGTCGCCGATAGATTTCATGTTATGACACAAATAAATAAGGAATTAGATTCAGTAAGAAAACGAGAAAAAAGAAACATCGAAGATTCTATTAAAAAAACAAAATCACAATTAGATAAAAATAAATACGAAAAAATTTTAAATGGATTGAAAAAAAGTAAATATGCTTTATTAAAAAATGAATCTAATTTGAATGAAGAACAAAAAATTAAACTTGAACAAGTTAAAGAAGTATCTCCTACTCTTAAGCTAATGCATGAATTAAAAGAAAAGATACGAATTATTTTTAATGAGACAAAGGATTGGTTAACAGGATTATTTCAACTAGGGATGTGGTTATCAACAGCTAAAAAATATTTTCCGGTTAGCCAGAAAACAATTATTCGCTGGCTAGATGAAGTAATCGCTTACTTTGATAACGGTACAACTAGTGGTGTCGTTGAGGGTATTAATAATAAATTAAAACTTATTAAACGGTCAGGATATGGATTCAGAAACTTTGATAACTTTAGAATTAGATGTTTACTTAACTGGTATTTAGACTATTAGTTTAGCATCCCTTTGTACTGAAGAGCCATAATTAATCACCTGGAAATAATATTACTCGTCAATTGTATCAATCAATGGTAAACTAACGGTAAAAGTGGTACCGATTCCAACTTCAGTATCAACTGCAATTTTACCACCGTGTAAATCAACAGATTGTTTGACAATTGCCAAACCCAAACCAGTACCGGGAATTTGACCAACATTAGAAGCACGACGAAATGACTCAAATAAATAAGGCTGGTCTTTTAAAGGTATACCAATACCCTTATCTTTGATTTTAAATATAATCTCTTTACTTTCAAAAATCAAATCAAAATCTACTTTACTATTTGATGGTGAATATTTGATTGCATTAGTCAGTAAATTTGTCAGAATCTGACGTAATAAATTTTCATC